>NZ_CP159824.1:130000-430000 GCF_047729545.1 Candidatus Pelagibacter sp. Uisw_092
TAGAAATAAAAATCAAGTAATTAAAATAGTTGAAGAATTGGGTATAAAAGTTTTGGATATTGATAAAAAGATATTTAAAAATTATGAGAACCCACTAGATTTATTTTATGATCACTATAATGAAAAAGGATATGCATTAATTGCTGATATTATTAAAAAAGTACCTTAGCTCAATTAGATATTATTTTAATTTGAAATAATATTATAAATATCTTTTCCATCAATCTTTACAGGGTTGTTACCAAGTCTTAACAGATTAATACCCTCAATAATCCTTTCTGAACTTTGTTCAATGTCTATATTAAGCAACTTCAAATTATCCTCTAGTTTTGCCTGTTTTTTAATCGATGTTACTTTGGAATTAAAATCATTAATATTACTCACATTAAATAAATTAAATATTAAATCGAATCTTTTTTTAAGATCAAATGAAGTTTCTGATCTATTCAAATTATCAAAATTAAATTTAAAAAATTTTTCAAAAAATAATCCAACAGCTTGACCATGACTAATATTAAATAAAGAAGTGAAAGGATAAGATACGGCATGTGGGGCAGTAGTTTTGGATATACTAATTGCTTTACCAGCTAAATTAGAAGCTATACTCATTTCGGTTGCATTTTTTAAGTTAGGGTTATTTAAAAATGAAATGTAGGAATTAATAGAAACTCTCAAAGATTTAGAGGCATACTCAACGCTTTGCTCGTTGGATTTTTTAGAAACCAAAGATTCTAAGGCTTGAGCAATAGCATCAAAGCCGGCCGATGCTTTTATTTTATTTGGTGCAGAAATTAAAAATTCAGGAATTAAAAAAAAATTATCTGGTAATAGAAGTTCACTTTCAAAAGAATGTTTAATGCCATCAACATAAATAACAGCATTAGAGGTAACTTCAGCTCCTGAACCAGCAGTCGTGGGTATAACAGCCAATTTTGTATATTTTTTTTTAAAGGGGTAGGAATAATTCACAATCAAATTTGCAAGATCATCTCTTACATCAACGACATTAGCAATCTTTGCATAATCAATGATAGCCCCACCGCCAACAGCTAATATTAAATCAGGTTTAAAACTTCTAATATCATTAATAATTTTAATTAATTCCTCTAAAACTGGCAGCTCTGAATCTTTATAAAATAACCTAGTTTCTTTATTATTTAACAATTCTTTAAAGTAAGTTTCTGCTCCAGATGTAACAAAAGATTTTTTGCCACACAATACAAAGATTTTTTTAAAACCTCTATCACTAATAAATTTTTTTATATCTTTGATGGTATTAATCATTTATTTCATAAATACTTTTTTAATCTTAACTAAATTAGTCGGTCTAGGTAGGTTTTTAATTTTGCTATTTGAAACTTTTACTTCTAAAAAATTCAAAGCATCACCTTTCAAAAATTTTTGAATATTTTTTTTTAAATTTCTATCATTTTTTATAGAATAAAACTTTTTAAAACCAAGGCCCTTTGATAATTTTTTAAAATTTATATCATTTGCATATGTATTTTGACCACCCACCGAGTCATGAGAATTATTATTTAGAAGAATATATTTGAAATTATTATCTGCAAAACTTCCAGCAGTTTTAATTGAGCCTAAGTGCATTAAAAAAGATCCATCACCATCAATACAAATTATTTTTTTTTTACTAGAGATAGAATAGCCAAGTGCAACAGAGGCAGCATGACCCATTCCACCAACCATGTAGAAATCACTACCTTTTTTAATTTGGTATTTGTTTCTTAAATACATTAACTCTCTGGAATTATACCCAGTACTAGAGATAATTTTTGTATTTTTTTCTAATGTCTCTAGTAATGTTTTTAAAAAAATTTCTTTATCTAGTTTATAGAAATCTTTTTTTTTATTTATTTTTTTATTTTTTTCTAAAGTACCTTGTTCTATTAGGCATGCCACAATAGCACTATTCTTCTTTGCAATTTTAATCTGTTTATCAAATTTTTTTAAGTCATCATTAGATCTAATAATAGTGTATTTAATATTTAAAAGTTTTAAAATATTTTCAGTAATTTTGCCTTTAACATTATGTTGTGGTTCATCCTTAATTCTTGGAGACCCTCTCCAACCAATAATAAGAATAAGCGGTATAGAGTAAACTTTTTTATGCGCAATTGAAATTAATGGATTTAGTGCATTAGAAAGACCAGAGTTTTGCATGTAGATACAGGGAACTTTTTTAGTTGAAAGATAATGGCCAATGCCTAACGATACAGCCGAACCCTCATTTGTTGCTATTATGTGATCTTTTTTACTTTTTTTTTGCAAAGAATGAGAAAGCTCTTTGAGTACACTATCAGGAACGCCAGTAAAAAAGTTACTATTATTTTTTGTTAATAAATTAATTAAAGATCTAACTTTAATCATTTTTTATCAAATTTATAATTTCTTTTATTGGGATTATTTTTTTTTCTATTTCAAAAGCTCTACTATTCTCAAGAATTTTTTGTGCTGTGAATTGCATTGCTGGGTAAGCAGCTCTCAAAAGTTGGTTTGCATAAATTACTAATTTAAAACCATTTTTAATTAAATCTTTTTCATAAACTTTTGAATATGTTGATGGAACAGATACTAGGGGTATAAAGTTTTTACTCTTTTTAAATTCCCGAGAAAATGAAAAAATTTCTGAGGGAGTTTTTTCCTTACTGTGTATTAAGATAGCATCAGCACCAGCTTTTGAATATATTTCAGCTCTCTTAAGGGCGTCATTTAAACCTTTACCAACTATAAAACTTTCAATTCTTGCTATTACCATAAAATTTTTATTTTTTCTTGATTTACAAATTTCTTTAATTTTTTTAGCAAAAATTTCTGGTTTATCTTGCTTTGTGTCACTTTGGTTTTTAAATAATGAATTTTTCTTAAGACCAATTTTATCTTCCATTATTATAGCCGAAGCACCCAATCTTTCTAACGACCTTACTAAAAAAGAAAGGTGTTCTAATTGACCACCATTATCCGCATCAAATACTAAGAGTTTTGATGTCACTTCCATCATGTTACTTAAGGATGATAATCTTGATGAAAAATCAACAGAAGAATTATCAGGCTTACCTTTCGTTGCTGAATCCGTTAGACTTGATGACCACATTCCATCAAATTCTATATCCTTATTTTTTTTATTTATTTTAAGATTTTCAATTATTAGACCCGTAAGAGAATTGTGAGACTCAAGTATTCTAACTATATCTTTAGAGTTAATTAATCTCTTTAATCTTGATACCCTGTTATCTGGTGAAAGAAATTCAGATATTTTATTTTTAATTATTGTTGACGAAATATTTTTAGTGTATTTGGGTTCAATTAATTTACCAGACCATTTCTTTAATGTTTTGATAACTCTATCTCTAGTTTTTTTTTGAATACCATGTTTCCAATCATCACCATGTACAACATAATCAGGCTTAATTGTGTATAGGTTATCAACATAATCTAGGGTTCTTTGTGGAATAACTTTTTTGACGTACTTCATATTTTCTAAAACAATTTTCCGTTGTTTAAAATCTAGATAAGGAAGTTTCTTGTAGGAAGCTATAGCATCATCTGTTAACAAACCTACAATTACATCACCATATGAATTTGCTATTTTAAGAATATTAATATGACCTTGATGTAAAATATCAGCTGATAAACCAACATAAACTAATTTTTTTTTTAATTTCATAATTATATTTTTAAACTATATCTTTAATTTTTTTAATCAATATCTTAGCCAACTCATCAGAAGATTTTTTAAAATTATTATTTATAATTATATTTGGGTTCTTGGGAAATTCAGGTTTAATTGAAATCCCCACAAGGGCACCAGTATTTTTCCTGTGGTATACTTTTTTTTTCTTAAATTGGATAATTTTTTTAATGTCTGATTTAATATATATTTCAAGATAATTTTTAATATTTTTTTTAAGTCTATTTCTAAGAGAATGAATCATGCCAACAGCAGCAAAAATTAAGTTGATCTTTTGATCAGTTATAAATTTTGCAAATTTACTAAATTTATAAGACACCAAAAGCCTGTCTTTATATTCATATTTATTTAAATTAAAAATCTTTCTAAGATCGTCGCCACTTACAACTATGGTTGGCCCATAAAGGTTAGTAATATCTTTTTTAATTTTTTTTGAAAGTGTAGTTTTTCCAGAACCAGATAGGCCAGTTACCCAAAAAAGTATACCTTTTTTCTTATTTTTAATAATTTTTCTCAATAGCCCTACTTATTAGAATTTTACTTAATAATAAAGAAAATATTTCTTTACGTGTTCAATTATTGAACTATAGTGTTCAAATATTGAACAAAATGAAAATTAATCCAGATTTATTTGATACTTTAAGAAAAATTGAAAAAAACCCAAATGTTAGTCAAAGACAGCTAGCTAGTAAATTAGGATTTAGTTTAGGCAAATTAAACTATTGTCTTACTGAACTTAAAATAAAAGGGCTTGTAAAAATTGAAAACTTCAAAAAAAATTCAAAAAAAATAGGTTATATCTACTTACTAACTCCAGCTGGTATTTCCACTAAGACAAAATTAACATTAAATTTTATGAAAAAAAAAATGAAAGAATATGATGAACTAAAAAAAGAAATAGGGAGATAGAATTTTAAATTCAAAAATATGAAAATTTTAGTTACAGGTGCAGCAGGTTTTATTGGTTTTCACACAATAAAAAAACTTCTAGAAAGAGGAGATGATGTAGTTGGTTTAGATAGTTTAAACAATTACTATGATGTTGTTTTAAAAAAAAAAGAGTATCAATTTTAAAGAAACTAAAATTTAAGGGTACATTTTATTTTTGTAAAATAGATTTGATTAATAAAAAAAAAATTAATAATTTATTCAAAAAATATAAGATTAAAAAAGTTATTAATTTAGCAGCTCAGGCTGGTGTAAGATACTCTATTGAAAACCCAGATTCATATATTAAAAGTAATCTAGTAGGTTTTGCAAATATCTTAGAGGCATGTAGAAATTTTAAAATTTTGCACTTAACATACGCAAGTACAAGCAGTGTTTATGGCGCTAATACGAAGCAACCATTTAGAGAGAGTCATAATGTTGATCATCCCCTTCAATTATATGCTGCAACCAAAAGGTCTAATGAATTAATGGCACATAGTTATAGTAATTTATTTGGTTTACCCACAACAGGACTTCGGTTTTTTACAGTTTATGGGCCTTGGGGAAGACCAGACATGGCTTTATTTATTTTCACAAAAAATATTATAGAAAATAAATTTATAAATATATTCAATAAAGGAAGACATGTCCGCGACTTTACTTATGTAGATGATATTGTGAGTGGTATCATATTGGCAAACGATAAAGTGGCTAAAAAAAATAAAAAATGGAACTCAAGAAAGATTGATCCAAGTAAAAGTAGAGCTCCATTTAAGATATATAATATTGGAAATAGTAAGCCAGTGAGTCTCATGAAGTATATAGAGTTAATTGAAAAAAATTTAAAAAAAAAAGCAAAGAAAAAATTTTTGCCTCTTCAAAAAGGAGATGTTCCTAAAACACTATCAGACATATCAAGAATAAAGAAAGACCTTAATTATAACCCAAAAACTTCAGTCGAAGTAGGCGTTAAAAATTTTATTAATTGGTATTTGAATTTTTATAAGAAGTAAATTAATGAAAAAAAAAATTTCTATAATAGGACTGGGTTATGTGGGCTTACCGCTAGCCATAGAATTTGGTAAGAATGAAAATGTAGTAGGTTTTGATAATAATCAAAATAGAGTTGAAAAACTAAAAAAAAAATAGATGAAAATTTACAAATTAAGCGTAGCGAATTTTTAAAAGCTAAATCGCTAAGATTTTCAACCAATAAAAAAGACCTGTTAAACAGTGATTATTTTATAATTACTGTTCCAACGCCAATAAATCATGCTAATAAACCTGATCTTAAAAGTCTGATCGGTGCCACCAAATTAGTTGCTAAACATTTAAAAAAAGGTTCGATAGTGATCTACGAGTCGACAGTTTATCCTGGCTGTACAGAAGAGATATGTGTTCCTTTATTAGAAAAAATTTCAAATTTTAAAATGAATGTGGACTTTTTTTGTGGCTATTCACCTGAAAGAATAAACGTAGGAGATAAAAGATATACATTAAAAAAGTTAGTAAAAGTCACGAGTGGATCGAATAGTTTTTCTGCAAAAAAAATTAACCAACTTTATAAAAAAATAATATCAGCAGGTACTCACATGGCACCAAGCATAAAAGTTGCTGAAGCAGCAAAAGTAATTGAAAATACTCAAAGAGACATGAATATTGGATTAGTAAATGAGCTATCTATTATTTTTGCAAAATTAAAGATTGACACTCTTGATGTTTTGAAAGCAGCAGAAACAAAATGGAATTTTATTAGTTATAAACCAGGATTAGTTGGGGGACATTGTATAGGAGTAGATCCATATTACTTAACTCATAAGGCAAATGAACTTGGATATAAAGCTAAAATTATCTTAGCTAGTAGAAATTTAAATAACTCAATGAGTGAATATGTTGCCAAAAGAGTTTTTGGGATAATGAAAAAAAAAAAATTAAAATTAATAATAGTAAAATTTTGATTTTAGGAATTACTTTTAAAAAAAACTGTAATGATACTAGAAATACAAAAATTTATGATTTAATTAAATTCCTAAATGTAAAAAATATAAAAGTAGATGTCTATGACCCGTGGGTAAGTAGAGATAAATTGGATAAGAAAATAAAATTTAATTTTTTGAATAAAATATCAAAAAATAAATCTTACGATGGATCGATATTAGCAGTATCACATGATTGTTTCAAAAATTTCAAAAAAAATGGATTCGGAAAACTTTTAAAAAAAAAATCAGTTGTGTTTGATGTAAAGAGTTTTTTAAAAAAGGAATTCTCAGACGAGAGATTATAATTTAATGAAAAGTAATAATATTAGTGCAGATAATGCATTTAAAAAATTACAAACAATACCATTAGCTGTTATTTCTACATTTGGTCATAATGGAATAGATTGGATGCATAGTCTTCTAGATAATCATCAGGAATTACTTATTATGCCAGCTTTTAGTTTCTTTAGATCGATTGACAGAATTAAACTTCACAATAGAAATATCAATTTTTCAAAAAAAAATTCTATCAATAATATTTCTGGATTATTTTCAAGTATGTTTTATGAAGACACTAGGAACAAAGTACAAAGACGAAATTTTATAAAGACAATAAATGACAAAAAAAATTTTCACAAACACTTAAAAGAATGGCTGCTATTTAGTAAAATTGAAAATTTTGAAAAAGATCTATTTTTAGGAATCCACTACGCATTCATAAAACTTTATAAAATAAATATAAATAATAAAAAATTAATTGTCCATCAAGAGCATGTACCTTGGCATTCAGAAAAATACCTAAAACTTTTTAATGCTAAGTTTATATTCATGATGAGAGACCCAAGAGCAGCAATTGCAGGCAGTATTTTAAGAATGCAAAAACATAATAATAGCGAAATGTACCCAAATCAATTTGATCATGTTTTACTATACTGGAAATACGCGAATTATTTTACTAGTAAAAATAAACACTTAAAAAATAAAATTATTGTTATGAAAAATGAAAAATTACATCAAAACATAAAGAGAGAAATGAAAAAGTTAAGTGCTTGGCTTGGTATTAGTTTTTCAAAAACTCTCATAAATCAAACGTTTCTAGGAAAAAAATGGTTTGGAGAAACTGCTTACTTACAGGGCAAAAACCAAGAAGATGATCTAAAAAAACCTCCTCCAAAAAATTATTATAATTCCAGAAAAATCAAAAAAAGATGGAAAAGTGTTATTAATAAAAAAAGAATTTTAATAATAGAAGTAATTTTAAGCAAATTAATGAAAAAATATAAATATAAGACTCTTCATAAACTAACTTTATATAATTTTTTTTTAGGATATTTTTTTTGTTTTACAGATTTTACCAAGCAAAAAAAATATTTTATTAGTAAGATTATAATAAAAATTAGAAACTTATTAAGGAGATTTATAATAATTTTTTTCCCACGTTATGCATATAAGACATTTAAAATATTATAAGAAATGATGTTAAGTAAAAATGAGATAGCTAATTTTTGGAAAGACGGCTTTATAATTATTAGAGATGTTTATTCTAAAGATGAAATTTCAGAATATAGAAACTTTGTTTCCAAAGAATCGGTAAAATATTTTGGCAACGAATCTTCCAATTATAAAGAATTAGAGGTAAATAATTTTAAAGAAATTTTAAGTTACCCTGAAATTCAAAGTGTAATTTTAAATAAGAAATTAATTGATAGTGTGAAAAATATATTAGAAGGTGAGGTTGTTTATTGGGGTAATAGCTCTTTTCGATGGAACGAAAAAGCATATAGAAGGTTTCATAATGATGCTAAAAACGATTTTGATTGTCCATTTACAACTAAATACCCACTTGTAAGAGTAGGCGTGTATTTGCAAGATCATTGTTCTTACAGTAATGGCCTTAAAATTTGGAAGGGTACCCGCCATACTTTGAGGTATGGCAGAAAATTATTAAAAAAAATATTCAAGGAAAATGGCAGTTTAAAATATTTATTACCCCAGCAGCTTTATAAATCAATTAATGTTAATACGAAAGCAGGGGATGTTGTGATTTGGAATTTAAGAACATGTCATAGTGGAGGCGCTTTAAGAATAAAATATTTATCAAATATTAGTTTTCACCCCATTGTAGAAAATTTTATAGAAAGATATTTGCCGAGTTTTGTACTGCCGCTGGAAAAGGAAAGAGGTGTTTTATTTTCAACTTTTGGAAAAGAAAGTAACGACTTAAATAACTATATTCAAAACAATTTAAAACATCCTGAAATAAGCCAAATTATAAATAATTCTTCATTCTTAGGAAATGAATATGTCAATAAAAAATCTTTAGAATTGGGCCTTAAGTTAAAAAATATATTTATGTAAATTTATGGAAATCTTAAAAAAAGCATCAAAAATTATCTCAAAAAAATATATTAACAAAGTTATTATATTATTTTTTTTAATGATCGTGTGCATTTTATTGGAAACTTTAGGCATTGCTCTAGTTTTGCCAGCTTTATCATTTTTAGCTGAAGGAAGTTTTACATCAGAGTTTGATAGTATTAATAAATTTACAGTTTTAGTAAAATCTAAATTTGAAGAAAAAAATTTAATAATAGTGTCAATATCTTTTTTACTTTTAGTTTACTTCTTAAAAAATATTTTTTTACTTTTTTTCACTTGGTGGCAAAAAAGCTTAGTTGATAGATTATATAGGGATATTTGCAAAAGATTGATTAGGGGCTATATGTTCCAACCATATTTAAATTATTTAGATCGAAATTCATCGATGTTAGCGAGATACTTTGATGAGGTTAAGGGCTTTTTAAAATATATAGATAATTTTATTGTACTGATTGTTGAAATATTCGTCTTAATAGGAATTGGAATTCTTTTGCTAATTGTAGAGCCCTATGGGGCTTCTATAGTGGTGCTAGTAATTGGAGCAATTACAATAATATTTAATTTTTTCACAAAAAAATTTATTGATAAATGGGGAAAAAAAAGATTAGAACAATCTGTTCTTTCTTTAAAAAGCTTACTACAAGCTCTAAACTCATTTAAAATTATAAAAGTACTTGGAAGAGAGGAGAGCTTTATTTCAAAATACACTAATCATAACTCAGCTTACTCGAAGGTAAAAAAATTTTTTGACATTTTAGATAGTTCAAACAGATTTTGGTTAGAATTTCTTGGTGTATTTGGTCTTTGTTTTTTAACTTTTATTTTAATAAATAAAAATGATGAAGTGGTAAATATTATTCCTACACTTGGTTTATTTTCTGCAGCAGCCTATAGATTGTTACCCTCTGTTACTAGAATATTAAGATCATTCCAAGCACTTAATTTTTCAAAACCTATTGTAAATACTTTGGCAAAAGAACTAGATAATAATTTTGAAAGTGAAAAATTTAATAAAGAATTCCATGGCCAGTTCAATGATAGGATTAAATTAAAAAATATATTTTTTAAATATCCTCAAAAAATAAATTATGTTTTAAATGATTTGTCTTTTGAAATTAAAAAAGGAGAAACTATAGGAATTATGGGAATGACAGGCTCAGGTAAAAGCACTTTAATAGATATTATCATCGGTCTTTTAAAACCTGAAAAAGGTACAGTTTTAATTGATGGTAAAAATATAAATGAAGAGCTGCGTGCATGGCAAAATTTAATAGGATATGTCCCCCAATCTACGCAGATGATTGATGATACAATTAAAAATAATATTCTTTTTGGCCTAAAAGAAAACGAGGGAGATTTAAACAAGATACATAAAATTATAAAAATTACCCAGCTAGAAAAATTTATTCAAAATTTACCAGAAGGTTTGGAAACTATTGTTGGAGATAAAGGTGTAAAATTATCTGGAGGTCAACAACAAAGAATTGGTATAGCTAGAGCAATTTATCACAAACCTAAATTTTTAATTTTTGATGAATCCAGCAGTGCACTTGATACTGAAACGGAAAAAAATCTTATGCGTGAGATTAAAGAGTACACAAAAGGCAGATCACTTTTAATAGTCTCACATAGAAAAACAACACTGGAGCATTGTGATAAGATTTATTTATTTAAAAATGGCCAATTGCAAGAGGAATTAGAATAAAACAGAATGAATCAAAAAACTCTTGTGTCTACAGCTATAGAAGAAACTTGGACAATGAATAATTCAACTGTTTTTCTGGGTGAGTGGTGTAAAATTTTTAATAGAAAAGATATTTGGGGAAAGATAAACCATGAAGTAATTGGTTATCATTGGAATAAAAGTGAAAAATTAATTAAAGATATAGAATATATAGAGAGACTAATTGAAGAGTTAACGAATGATCTCAGTAAATCACTAAATTTTATTCACAACAAAAACTATTCAAATCAATATTGGAAAATATTGTGTGGACACTGGCTTTCACTTTTTTGTCACTCATTATTTGATAGGTGGGAAACTGTTGAGAGTGCTTTATCTAAAAAAGATAATTACTTAACAAATATTATTAATATTGATCATTCAGAAATGGTACCAGAAAATATAGAAAGCTTTGTTCTTATGTGCCATCAAGATAAGTGGAATCATTATATTTTCTCAGAAATTTTAAGTTCTGACTTTTTTAAAGAAAAGTTAACATTTAAAAATATCTATAAAATTAAAAATGATACATTTTCTAAAAATCCCTATCATCCGTTAAGTCCTATTAAAAAAATGATTTTAAATTTATTAAAATTTTTAAACCCAATAACAAGCTTGATTAGAAAAAAACAAAAATATTTAATCTGCGAAAGTTATCTAGGAAAAAAAAATGAAATTCTTTTAAATTTAAGTTTAGGCTTATTGCCACTAACAGTTACACCCAGATATCAATTTGATTCTATATATGATGAAAATATTAGAAATAGGATCCATCTAAGTTTTAAGCCAAAAAATAACTTTGAAAAATTTTTAATAGATAACTTAATTAAACATGTGCCTTTAGCATTTATAGAAAATTATAAAAATGTTTTGAATTATGTTGAAAATATTAATTGGCCTCAGAACCCAAAGGTTATTTTTACATCACATTTTATTGACAATAAGACCATTGGATCACTTTATACTGCTGAAAAAAAAGAGAAAGGCGCAAAGCTAATACATGGTCAACATGGTGGAGCATACGGACAAAATCTTTTTCACTGGTATGAAAGTTTTGAAAGATCAATATCTGATAAATATTTAACTTGGGGATGGAAAGATTATGAAGATAAAAAAATTGTTCCTCTAGGCATTTTAAAAACTTTAAATGAAATAAAAAAAATTAAATATAAAAATAATAATAAAATAATTATGATAATTAGGCCCAAAGAAAGATACTCTTCAACGGCTCTTGACACGAGAAGTAGGGGTCCACAATTAAAAAAATATCATGAAGATTGTCTTAAAATTGGAAGCTTAATTAAAAACACAACTATTTCAAAAAATCTAATTGTTAGACTACATGAAAGAAAATATGGATGGTGTGAGGAACAATTATGGAATACTCAATTTCCTGATATAGAAATTGACAAAGGCCATTCGCCGGTAATTCAAACTCTACAAAAAGCTAAAATCATTATTTATACTTATAATGCCACAGGTTATCTGGAGTTAATGGCTTCTAATTTTCCTGTTTTGTTGCAGTGGAATGTAAATGAGAATATTAATAGAGAAAGCTGTAATAAATTTTTTAAAGAATTAGAGGATGTTAAAATTTTTCACAAAACTCCTGAAAGTTTAACAAATCATCTGATTTCAATAAATAATAATGTTGAGGAATGGTGGAAATCTACTAATACACAACTAGCAGTAAAAAATTTTTGTAACAATTTTGCAAAAATTGAAAGTAATAAGATTAAAAAGATTAGAGATTTAATTAAAAATTATGACAATTAAAGTTTTAGGAATAAATTATGGGGGCCACGATACATCAGCATGTATAATGATAAATGGAAAATTAATTGCTGCCTGTGAACAAGAAAGGTATGATTACGATAAACATTCAAGAAATTTTCCTTTAGAAGCTATTAATGACTGTCTTAAAATAGCAAAAATAAAAATAAAAGATTTAGATGTTGTTGCTTTAGGTACTAATCCCGCAACCATTATTAAAGAACGCTATCTAAAAAAAGCCCTTTATGAAAAAGACAGAATTAATTTTTTATTAAATGATATTGAAAAAATAAAAAAATTGAATGATATGGAGCCATTCATAAGAAAAAAGTTAAACTTTAAAAAAAAAATAGAATTTCATTCACATCACTTATGTCATTTAGCTAGCACATATTATCCTAGTGGATTTAAAGAATCATTGTTGGTTTCTTATGATGGAACTGGAGAAATAGATACTGGTGCATTTGCACATGGTAAAGATGGTAGTATAAAAATTTTTAAAGATGCAAGAAACCAATACCCAAATTCACTAGGTTTGATTTATTCTGCTATTACATACTATCTTGGTTGGAAGCATCATTGTGATGAAGGAATTATAATGGGACTTGCACCATATGGAAATCCACATGCAAAACTAAAGAATAATAAATTAAGTTATATAGATATTTTTAGAAAAATTATTTTATATGATAAAAAAAAAGATGAATTAAAATATATTATTAATCCTGAGTGGATATCTTATCATAAAATAAGAGATAAGTGGGTTAGTGATAAATTTATTAAAACTTTTGGTAAAAAAAAGCCATATACCAAAAAAGTAAGCCAGCATGTTAAAAATATTGCAGCTGCATTACAGTTTAGACTTGAAGAGGTAGTTCTTTCTCAATTAAAAGTCTTAAAAAAGAAAAAAAATTCTAAATATTTATGTATTTCTGGGGGTGTAGGCTTGAATTGTTCTTTAAATGGAAAAATAAGAGAAAGTAATATTTTTAAAGAAATTTTTATACAGCCAGCAAGTGGTGATGCAGGTGTGGCATATGGAGCATGCTTATTATCTACAAAAAAAAAAATAAAAAATCTTAAGCCATTAAAAAATCATAATTTTTATGTTGGTTTTAGAGACAATAAAAATGAAATCAAAAAAAATTTAAAAATTAATAATTTAAAATTTAAGGATTATAAAGAAAAGATTTATGAAAAAACTTCAGAATATTTAGAAAAAGGAAAAATCATAGGTTGGTATCAAGGTGCAAGTGAGTTTGGTCCAAGAGCGTTAGGAAATAGAAGTATACTATGTAAGCCTTATCCTGAGGAAATGAAAGATCACCTGAATATAAATGTTAAATTTAGAGAGGAGTTTAGACCTTTTGCTCCATCTGTATTACAAGAGAATACGGAAGAGTATTTTGAAATTAAACAAAAAAGTCCACATATGCTAATGGCTTGTAAAGTTAAAAAAAGTAAAAAAGATATTATACCAGCAGTAGTTCATGTGGACGATACGTGTAGGGTGCAGTCAGTTGATAAGAAAGTTAATTTACAATTTTGGAATCTTATTAATCAATTTAAAAAAAAAACCTCAATACCAGTCTTACTCAATACTTCCTTTAATATTAAGGGTCAGCCAATTGTAAACACTTCAGAAGATGCTATAAATTGTTTTCTAAAATATAAAATAGACATTCTAGTATTAGGAAGTATTTTAATAAAAAAATAAGAACAATTATTAATGAAAAATAAAATAAAAATTATTGCTGAAATTGGATGGAACCATATGGGAGATATGGATTTAGCATCTAGAATGATAAAGGCAGCTGCTGAAAATGGTGCAGATGTATGCAAATTTCAAACATGGTCAGAAAAAAACCTTAAACCAGGCCCATGGGACAGTGATGGTCGTAGAGAAATTTATAAAAGAGCAGAATTAGATGAAAAAAAACATTTTTTATTAAAAAAAATATGTGAGGATAATAATGTTGAATTTCTAACTTCTATTTTTAATATTCAAGACCTAGAAATAGTTAAAAAATTAAAAATAAATGAAATTAAAATTCCAAGCCACGAAGTAAATAACATTGAGCTTATTAAAGAAACTGTAAAGCACTTTAAAAAAATTTTGATTTCAACTGGAGCTGCTAAATGGAATGAGATTGAAAATATTTTTAATAGCATAAGAAATGAAAACCTTATCCCAATGCATTGTGTTTCATCTTATCCCTGTGATATCAAAAAGATTAACATGAATAGATTAATATCTTTAAAGAAATTTTCTAATGTGCTAGGTTATAGTGGACACTTATCAAGTATTGAAGATGCTATTCTGGCTATATCTAGTGGTGCAACATATATAGAAAAACATTTTACAATAGATAATAATTTACCGGGTAGAGATAATAAATTTGCAATTTTACCATCAATGTTAAAATCATTGTCAGATTTTAGGGAAAAATTTAATTACATGAATATAGATCATGGCTTAGATCTTCAGGAGTGTGAGATGGATACGTATAAAAATTATAGAGGAAGATGGAGTAAAAGTGAATAATATTAAAAAATCAGATGTTTCTGTAATAATTAGAACAAAAAATGAAGAAAGATGGATAGGCCACACAATTCAGTCAGTCATCGATCAATTAGAGAAACCTGAAATAATTGTAATAGATAATAATTCCCAAGATAAAACGTTGGATATTGTAAGACATTTTATTCAAGAACCAAAACTTTCAACAACAAAAAACACAAATCCTAATTTTACAAAGATCAAGATCTTAAAAGTTACAGACTACACTCCTGGAAAATCAATTAATTACGGAGTTTCAAAAGCTTCAAATGATTATATTCTAATTATTTCTGCCCATTGTGTTCTGAATAAAATCAATATGAAGAAACATAAAAAAGACCTTAATAATCATGTCGCAATTTTTGGAAATCAGATTCCAAAATGGAATGGAAAAAAAATATCTAAAAGATATATTTGGAGTCATTTTGTGAATAAAGAAGTTGTTAATATGTATTCTAAGTTAGAAGATCGGTTTTTTTTTCATAATGCCATAGCCCTGTATAAAAAAAAAATATTGAAAAAAGAAATTTTTAACCCCAATCTATTAGGTAAAGAAGATAGATATTGGGCAAATCAAGTTATAAAAATAAATAAATCTATACTATACGATCCAAAAATTGAAGTTGATCATCATTACACACTTAATGGAAATACCTGGAAAGGTATTGGTTAATCTTTAATAAGCAATTTATTATATTATGAGTAAATTAAAAGTTCTTGCTATAACTCTTGCACGTAGTGGTTCTAAGGGTGTTAAAAATAAAAATATAAAAAAAATTTTAGGTAAGCCTTTAATTTATTATACAATTAAAGAAGCTCTAAAAAGTAAATTAATTAATGATTATATTATTTCAACTGATAGCAAAACTATCTCCAATATTTCAAAAAAATTTGGAGCAAAGGTTCCTTTTTTAAGACCAAAAAAATATTCTTCCGACAGGGCCACTTCTGTGTCTGCATTAAGACATGCGGTCTTATGGATGGAAAAAAATAATAAAACAAAATATGACTTCATTGTTGAATTAATGTGTACTAATCCACTCAAAAAAAACTCAGATATAGATGGGGTAATAAAAAAAATTATAAAGACTAAAGCTGATAGTGTGATTGCAGTTCATAGATTGGAAGACCACCATCCACGTAGAATAAAAAAAATTGTTAATGATAAGATTGTTAATTTTTGTATAGCTGAGAAGACAGAATCCAGAAGACAAGATCTAAAACCTAATGCTTATATCCGTAGTGGATCAATATATGCAATGAAAAGAGATTTTTTAATTAAAAAGAATCTTAGGTATGGTGGAAAAAATAGCAGGCCATTTATCTTAGATTCTAAAAGAACAATTAATATTGATACAAATTTAGATTTTTTAACAGCATCAATTATTTTAAAAAATGATTAGTAAAAAAATTTTAGTAATAACAGAAGTAAAACATATCAATGGCTTAACTACAGAATTAGATAAAATTGGAGATATCACATATTTAAATAGTCCAAGTTTTAATCAAGTCAAAAAAATTATAAATAATTATGACGCAATTTTTACAAATCCTAATAAATCTAAAATATATATTGGTAAAGCGTTATTAGAATCATCAAAAAAAATTAAAGTAGTATGTACTGCTTCAACTGGATTAAATCATATTGATGTTAATTTTTTAAAATCAAAAAAAATTAAGATTATTTCTTTAACTAAGAAAAAAAATATTACCAAAAATATTTCTTCAACAGCAGAAATGGCTTTAGCTCTTACAATGTCTAGCTTAAGAAATGTTGTATCAAGTGCAAATTCTGTGTTAAAGGGTCAATGGGACTATACTCAACACATAGGAAGACAATTTAATTCACTAACGGTTGGAATTATTGGTTATGGAAGGTTAGGTAAAATGTATGCAAATTATTGCAAAGCTTTAGGTGCTAAAATTATAGTATATGACCCTTTTAAAAAAACTATAAATAAAAATTTTTCCTTAATCAAAAATGTTAATTCTTTGTATAAAAAAGCAGATATAATTTCATTACATATTCATTTAAATCAAAACAATTACAACATGATAAATTTAAAAAATTTAAACTTAATGAAATCAAATGTTTTATTGGTAAATACTTCAAGAGGAGAAATTATCAACGAAGAGGATACAATTACTTTTTTGAAGAAAAATTCAAGAGCAAAGCTTGCAACAGACGTTATAGCAAATGAGATATTAGGTAAAAATAAAAGTCCCCTGATTAGGTATGCAAAGAGAAGTAAACAGATAATTATAACTCCACACATAGGTGGAATGACGGTAGAAGCACAAGAAATAGCATATATGGGTGTAGCAATATTATTAAAAAAATTTTTCAGTTAATTTTTTTATTTTCGAGTATTATTATTTTTGGAGAAGCCTTGTTACTTTTGGTGTCAGTGAGAATTACAATTCTACCTCTGTTATCAACAATAATATCTCGCATTCTATAATTAAGTTTAATTTTCTCTATGTTAATCATTCGGCTGTAATCTTTAGATAATGTAATTCTGTGTAAATTTTTATCCCTTAATGTTGAAACTATAAAATTATTTTTCCATTTTGGTAGATATTCAGAGTTGTAAAAAATTAAATTAGATACAGCTATTGAGGGCGTCCAAGAAACAATAGGCTCTTTATAGTTTTTCAATTTCAATTTATTACTTAATGGCCAATTTTTTGCACCATAGTCAGTTCCATAAGTATAATATGGCCAACCATAATTTCTATCTTTTTCAATTTTATTAATTTCATCTCCCCCATAAGGTCCATGTTCTGATGAAAAAATATTATCTTTATCAATTACTACAAGACCCTGTGGATTTCTGTGTCCAATAGAAAATATTTCATACGAAAAATCTAAAATATTAATTTTTAATATTTTTCCATAATCCGATTTAAGGTCTTGAACCAAATCTTCCGAGTTTACACCATCGTACAAAAAATCTCCTACAGTTAAAAGTATATGTTGATTGTCTATTTTTTCTATTCTTCCAGAAGCTGAGGTTGGTGCAAAGTTCTTACCCAATTTATAAGCAGTTGAGGACGGTAAATTATTTGTTATTTTAAGACACTTTTTGGTCTCAAAAATTTTAATAGGACTGCTAAATTTGTAATTTTTCTCATCAGTAATTTTTGAACTAAAGAGCGATAAATTATAACAATCTTTTTTAATATTGTAATACAAACTACTTAAAAATAATAATTTTTTATTATCAAAATCATTAATATGGATGTCTTTAATTCCAAACCTTCTTTTAAGTTTTAATTTACCAAAAGATTTTTCATATTTTTTTATAAATTTTTTTTTATTAATATCTAAATTAAATTTATCGATTTTTTTAAATTTTAAATTTTTTTCATCTAAATAAAAGCTATCACCGTCACCAGATATAAATAAAATTTGTTCATTTAATAAATCAATTCCTCCATACTTACCCGTAAATGGAAGGTTGAATGATTTCATGTTAAAATCGTAAAATGCTGATGATATTTTGCTCTCTTTAGCTTCAATTTTAGAAGAGGTGTTAAAAGGAAAGATCTTGTAATAAAAAGAATATACGCCAATAGAATAAGAAATAGACGAAAAAAGAACAATTAATAATAGAAGAGGAATATATTTTTTCCATTTTTTAGACATATATTGCTTATTATTTTTTTTAAAAATGATTTATAACAACTTTATTTTCATATACTACACTAACATAATTTATGAATATAGGTATAATTTTTGATGCACCAAACAATTCAGGAGGTGGTTTTTTTCAATCACTATCTTCAGCTATTATTTTAAATAAAATCAAAGACCCAAAATTCAATTTCTTTTATATAGTTTTTTCAGATGAGGTAGAAAAAACTTTATTGTCAAAAGGTTTAAAGACAATAAATTTTAAAAATAATTTATTGTTCAGTATATATAAAAAAATTAATAATATTAGTTTTTTTTCAAAAATACTTAATAAGTTAAAATATAAGAATTTATTTTATAAATTATTAAAAAAAAATAAAATAAATTTTGTAGTCTTTCTTGGGCCATCTACTTTAGTAAATTTTTTAGAAGATATAAACTTTAGTTATAGTATTTATGATGTGCAACACAAAACACACACTTTTTTCCCTGAATATAGATTAGGTAATTATTTTTCAGAAAGAGATAATTTATTACAAAAATCTATTGATAAATCATTTAAAATTTTTGTAGACACTGATACAACCAAAAAAGATGTTACATTTTATTATAATTGTAAACCAGATAAAATTATCGTGCAACCATTCATCCCTTTTTTACCAAAACTTTTTGATGAGAAAAAAAATTATGAATTGAACCCAGAAATTAAAAATAAAATCAATTTAAAAAATGGTCAAAAATATCTTTTTTATCCAGCACAATTTTGGGCACATAAAAACCACAGGTACATAGCTGACTTCTTAAAGTTAATGAAAAATAATAATAATAAATCATATAAAATTGTATGTTGTGGCTCAAACAGAAGTAACAGGAGCTATGTAGAAAAAATTATAAAAGAAAATAACCTTACAGAAGATTTTATTATATTCAATTATCTGTCAAATGATGAGGTAATTCAATTATACCAAAATTCTTTTGGCTTAATCATGCCAACTTATGTTGCAAGGTCGACTCTTCCCTTGTATGAAAGTTTTTTCTTTCATAAGCCTGTTTTTTACTCTAATGACATTTTAGATAATAAATTATATCAATTTGTAATTGGTTTTAATTCAAATGACCCTAGTGATTTAGTGAATAAATTTAAAAATATAGAAAATGGAGAAATAGATCTAAAGAAGTTAACCAATTCAGCTTTTGAATATTATAAAAGTACATGTAATGATGAGATTTTTATTAATAATTATAAAAAGATGATTGATGAATATAGTTATTTAAGAAATAGATGGGAAGGCTAGGTAGCCCTCATACAGTAATAGATATGTTAAATTAAATATAAAAAAATTGAAAAAAAAAATAGATAATTTGCTAAAAAAATTTGATGATTTTTCTCCAGAGAAAAAATCAAAATATTTTTACCCCTTACTTGAGGATGCATTTTTCAAGGAGGATATTTATGCTGGAATAGAAGTGTTATTATCCAAAAAACTTACTATGGGCAAAATTACAGAAAAATTTGAAAAAAAATTTGCTACATTTATAGGCTCCAAATATTCGGTAATGGTAAACTCTGGATCATCCGCAAACTTATTAGCTATGTTTGCTTCCATAAATCCAATGAGAAAAAATAGAGCAAAAGTTGCTGACGAGGTATTGATACCAAGTTTATGCTGGTCAACATCACTTTGGCCAATAGTGCAAGCAGGACTTAAGCCAAGATTTGTTGATATTGATTTTAAATCACTGAATGTTAGTGCTGATGACTTTATAAAAAATATAAACAGAAAAACAAAAGCAATCATGGGCGTTCATGTTCTGGGTAATTCAGGAGAAATTGATAAAATAAGGAATATTTGCAAAAAAAGAAAACTAATTTTGATAGAAGACACGTGCGAATCATTAGGATCAAAGTATAAAAATAAAAATCTTGGAACTTTTGGAGATTTTGGAACTTTTTCATTTTATTATTCTCATCAAATGACCTCAGGTGAAGGTGGGATGGTCGTTTGTAAAACAAAAGAAGATTATGATATTCTAAGAATGTTAAGATCACATGGATGGTCAAGAGGAATAGATAAAAAGAAAAAAAATAATTTTAATTTTATTAATTCAGGATTTAACCTTAGACCAACTGATATTGTTGCATCAATAGGGTTGAGTCAATTAAAAAAGATTAAAGATTTAATTAGATTAAGATCAGATAATAGAAGTAAAATTATTTCAGCAATTAAAAAATCTAAAAAATGGAAAAATCAATTTAGTTTTATAGTTCCAGCTAAGAATATAACACCTAGTTGGTTTGGACTTCCAATTATCCTTAATCAAAGGTACAAAAATAAGAAAAAAAATTATTTAAAACTTTTAAACAAGAATGGTATTGAGACCAGACCAATTATTAGTGGAAATTTTTTAAATCAGCCTTCAATAAAGTTGTATGGTTTAAATGAAGGACCTAAGAAATTTAAAAGTTCACAAAAAGTCGAAGAACTTGGTTTTTTTATTGGCCTACATATAAAGCCACTTAAAGAAGAAAACTTAAGAAAACTTACAAAATTACTTTTAAAAATATCAGATTTATAATATTAAAATGAATTGTGGAATTACAGGGCATACAGGGGCGCTAGGTCAAGAGTTTATAAAAAAAAATAAAAATATAAGATTTATCAAGTTTCATGGAGATTTAACTAAAAAAAAAGAAATAGAATCTTGGGTAAAAAAAAATACCTTTAATATCTTTTTACATTTTGCTGCAGTTGTTCCGACAAGATTTGTTGATAAGAATTATCTTTTAACAAAAAAAGTTAATATTGATGGATCTAAAAATCTAATAAATTCATTATATAGATATAATAAGGAAAAATTAGAATGGTTTTTTTTTTCATCAACATCACATGTTTATAATTTTAAAAAAAAAAAATTAATGAAAAGGAAAAAACACTACCGATAAGTAAATATGGAAAAACCAAATTATTAGCAGAAAAAATATTATTAGAAAAAAAATTAAATATATGTGTAGGAAGAATATTTAGTTTTACTCATAAATCACACAGTGATCAATATTTGATCCCATCCCTATATAAAAGAATTAATAATTCAAAAAAAAAAATTGAATTAAACAATCTTAATCATAATAGAGATTTTTTAGATTTATCAGATATATGTTCAGCAATAACATTATTATTAAAAAAAAGAAGAGTCGGAATTTATAATATATGCTCTTCTAAAAAAACTAATTTAAAAAGCATTGCAACTTATATAGCTAAAAAAAAAATATATTATGTAAATTTAATGACAAAACATTTGAAATAACGAATCTCATTGGAGATAATAAAAAACTATTACGTCTTGGGTGGATACAAAAAAAAAATATTGAACATATTATAGACTCTTATATTAAAGGCATAAGATAAGATTTTATTTATTGAAAATTTTATCTTATTTTATAATATAAAATGATTATTTGAAAAAATTATTTTCTCAAATTTACAAAAAGCCAATAAAGAAATATAAAAAATGTTTGAACCTAAAAATGATTATGAGTTTAATTTACTAAATATTGAAAATTATAATTTATCACCAAGAATGATTTTTATGAAAAAATTCATTGAAAATAAAGCAAAGATAAGAGGTGATTATTATGAATTCGGTGTTTTTCAAGGAAGTTCAATTATTTCAATAGCATTGTTATTCAAAAAATTTGGTATCAAAAAAAAACTATATGGCTTTGATAGTTTTGAAGGCTTCCCTAGTTATAGTAAAAAAGATAGTTTTGATAATTTTAAAAAACTATATAAGGCTAAAAAAATTACAGAGCAACACTACAAAAGTGTAGTAAATTTTAAAAAGATTAAAGAGTTCAACCAAAAATTAAATAATATAAAATCCTCTTTAGAGGCAAAAAATATTTCTACTTCAAATGATTTTTCTAATAATTCTTATTCATTTTTACAAGATAAAATAAAACTATTAGGGTTAAAAAACATTGTTTTAGTTAAAGGAGATTTTAAAAAAACAATTCCATCTTTCTTTAAAAAAAATAAGGATAAAAAAATTTTTGCGGCCAATATAGACTGTGATTTATATGATTCTTACAGAATAGTATTATCACATACGTGGCCAAGGGTGAATATAAATGGAATAATTTTATTAGATGAGTATTATTCTTTAAAATTCCCTGGTGCTAGAATTGCTGCAGATGATTTTTTTAAAATAAATAAAATTAAGCCCTTCAAAACAAAGTCATGGGATACTGATTTTGAAAGATGGTATATAAAAAAAAAGTAATTTTAGAAAATTAATACGAATAATATGCCCTTATCTTTAAGCTATAATTTGTACTGCGTCGCATACCCAATTATTAATAGTTGTGATTTTAACTTTGTTAGTATTTTAAGAAAAAAGCTATCTACAAAAGAATTATTGGATCATTCTTTGTTTAAGAATAAAGATTTTATTTCAACTGTATTATCTGAAATATCAAAAAAAATAGAACCAAATATTATTCAAAATTTAAAAGATATTAAGTGCTTTCCAGTATTTGTTAGTTCTGAGATTTATCAACTAAAAAATAAGAATACATTTCTTATTGAAGATTTAAAGAATCCGTATTTAGAGGAAGAATAAGCAAATATTAAATTGATAAAATTGAATAAAACAACTAATAAGGATGAAAAAAACTTAAGTTATGATCATGGTCAATAAGAGTGAGTGCAAAATAGTTTATTAGCTAAGAAGGAATTATTAATATAGTAAATATCTTTTTATTTAACATTTGAATTCATACCATTTATGTTTATCAACACAAATCAGAATTATGGGTAAATTAACAAAATTTTTTTGGAACACACTAGAGTCTTTGAATTTTTTATCTAAAATAATATTTAAAAATAAAATTCACTATAAACTTTGGGATGGAACTTGGGATTTAACTAGCTTGGTATTAAAAAAAACACTAGATAAACATTTTAAAAAAAGTTTTAAAAATTATTTAGATATTGGATGTGGGCATGTAGCACTCTTTGGGCAATATGTTAAAAAAAAATACCCAAAGACAAAAGTTACTTCATCTGAAAAATATCCTAGAGTAATAATTAGTGCTAGAAAAAATATACTTGCAAATAAACATCAAATAAAATTAGTACGTTCAAATTTATTTGAAAACATTAATTCAAAGTTTGATTTAATTACAGCTAATTTACCATATGTACCAAAAAAAATTAAACATAACATAAAAAAAGGGAGTGTAAGGTATAACTCAAGATATTCTGGTGAAGATGGAACTCGGTTGTCTAAAATTTTTTTGAAATCAGCACATAAATATCTTAATAAAAAAGGAAAAATTTTTTTTGGAGTAAACTGTTTTTATATAAGTCAAATAAAATGCTTACAAATGATTAACCACTATAAATATAGAGTTATTAAAATTGTTAGTAAAAATTTTAATTCAGCAAAAGTTTTTATTATAGAAAAAAAATGAATAATTTTTCATTTCAAGAGTATAAAAAAATAATTAAACATTATCAAAAATTTCTTACACCTATTTTATTTAGCCAAATAAAAAAAAACTCCAATAACTTTTTTACAATTAGACATGATGTTGAATTTTCTGTAGATAGAGCTTTTCAATTAGCAGAAATTGAAAAAAAAGATTTAAATGTTAGATCTTCTTTTTTTTTCAATTAAGAAATAATTCATACAACTTATTATCTTATGAAAATAAAAAAATGATTTTGGCTATAAAAAAAATGGGACATAAAATAGGGCTTCATTTTAATTATAAAGGAAAGAGAGATAAAAAAAGCATAATTAAAGAACTTTTAGTTCAATCCAAAGTTTTTAATCACGAATTTAAAAATCAATATGAATTTTTTTCTCCCCACAGACCTTCAAAATTTTCTACCATGTTCAAAATTAATTTAAAAAATTTAACAAATACATACTCTAAATTATTTTTTAATGATTTTGATATAGCAAACAAAGATAAGAAAAAAATTATCTATCTAGTAGATTCTAGGCATGAGTGGAAATTTTTACATCCATTAAAGTTAAACCTATCAGAACATAAAAAAGTTCATTTAGTATTTCATCCAGATGCCTGGAGTAAAAATGGTTTTTCAAAAATAAAGAACTATAACTTACTAAGGCACGAAAAATCGATTGAATTTAACAACACGTTATTAACAGAAACAGATTATTTAACAAAATGATTTTAGGCATCAATGATATGGTAGACCCATCGATATCTTTGGTTAAAGATGGAAAGATACTATTTTATGTTGAAGAAGAAAGGCTAAATAGAATAAAACACTCTCACAATATTTTTCCCATTAGGTCAATCGAATTGGCACTTAAAAAATTTAATATTTCTATTAATGATTTAGATTGTATTGCATACAATTGGAACTTTAATAAATATTCCAATGGACACATGGCCAGTATTTTTAAGGACTTAAATACTAAATTTAATGTGGATCAACTAACAAAAAAATGGCAATCAGAAAGATTAAAAACAAGAAATCTAACTAATTTTAAAAAAAAACTAGAACTTAATTTAAGAAAAAAATTCAAATTTTCTAAATTACCTCCTATTAAATTTTTTTCACATCATTATGTTCATGCACTTCAAAGCCATCTTCACTCAGGATTCAAAAAATCGCTGTGTATAACTATTGATGGGTCTGGAGAAGAAAATTGTACAGTAGTGTGGAAAATTGAAAATAATAAAATTACAAAAATAAAAGAAATAAATATGCCAAACTCATTAGGGTGGTATTACGCTGCATTTACAGAATATTTGGGCTTTAAAGCATATGATGGTGAATATAAGTTAATGGGACTAGCCTCTTATGGCAAAAGTAATCTGGTTTTAGAAAAAAAGATCAATAAAATAATTAAGATTAACAACCACTCTAAAGAGTACAGCTTAAACCCAAAATATATTCATTACGGAGTTCACTCATTTTCAGGTAGGTTTACTGATAGTTTAGTTAAATTATTTAGCAAAAAACCTAGAAAAGAAAATGAGGAAATAACTAATTGGCATAAAAATCTAGCTTTTGAAGTACAAAAAAAATTGGAAAATTCTGTATTTAATTTATTTCAAAAATACTCAGCTATAACGGGAATAAAAAATTTTACTTTGGGTGGTGGTGTTGGACTAAATGTAAAAATGAACTCCAAAATTTTTGCATCCTCATTTTGTGAAAATATTTTTCCTAACCCTTTATGTGCAGATAATGGAGCGGCAGTAGGCTCAGCTTTAATTGCAGACTATGTTTTAAATAAAAAAAAACCTAAACAATTAAACAGTTTGGCTTTAGGTCCAGACTACTCTGACTCAGAAATAAAAAAAACTTTAAAACTAAATAAGATAAAGTTTTATAAAATTAGCAATATTGAAGTACATGTTGCAAAAGAATTAGCTAAAGGCAAAGTGATTGGATGGTTTCAAGGAAAAATGGAAGCAGGCGCAAGAGCTTTGGGCCAAAGAAGTATTTTAGGGGATCCTAGGAATAAGAATATGACAAAAAAAATTAATCAAATTATTAAATACAGAGAGATTTGGAGACCTTTTTGTCCTTCAATTTTAGAAGAGCACGTTAAAAAATATTTTTATAAATCATATAGATCTAGTTTTATGACAATTTCATTTGAAGCAAAAAAAGAATTAAAAAAAATTGCACCAGCAATTGTGCATGTCGATAATACCAGTAGAGTTCAAGCTGTTTCTAAAAAACATAATTTAAAATTCTATAAATTAATTAATGAATTTTTTAAGATTACAAAAGTTCCAATATTGCTTAATACTTCATTCAATGTAAAAGGAGAACCAATTGTTTGTTCACCCAACGATGCAATAAGAACTTTCTACTCAACAGGTTTAGATGAACTGGTATTAAACAATTATTTGATTAAAAAAAAATAATACTTCTATTTATAGTGCTTTTCAATTCTTGCAATATTTTTGCTTAGATCAAATTTATCTTTTAATTCAATAATTTCTTTTTTATTTATATCAATGTTAAATTTTGAAAATTCTTTGATTTTTGTTGAAAATAAATAAAAATCAAAACCATCAATTATATGACCATTAATATTATTTAGAACAAGTTCATCTCCACCAGGAGTATTAAAAGATATGATAGGAAGATCAGATGAGATCGCATCTAAAATAACAAGTGGAGAACCCTCAACTCTTGCAAGATTAATATATAAATTAGATTTTTTATAATAATCAATTAATTTGCTATTTGGAAAATATGTTTCATTATCATTTTTTATTTCATTTAAAATTTCAAATTTATTTTGATTTTTTATAAAATAATCTCCTTCTAAAAGTTTTTTTGTACCCCTCCCAATTATTATCCATTTGTATTCAATAATTTTATCTAATTCTTTAGCAATCTTTTCAATTAAATCGAAACCTTTTTTTTTATTGCAAATCTCCCAACTGTTAAAAGTGTCAAAATTTGATTATTTTTTTTTGATATATTATCAAATTTTTTTTGTACAGAAAAATTTGTTATCTTAAAAATTTTATTTTTATCAATTCCAAAATTAATTAATTCACTTTTTATATCATTAGAAATTGCATGAAATATATCTACTTTTTGAAATACATTGTGTATCAATTGATCGTATTTTTTATCTAACCTATATCCATATCCAATTTCTTTATTAATTTGAATATCAGCACCCTGAAGTGTTACAATAATCTTTTGATTAAGACTTCTTAGTACCTCAATATAAATTAATGTTTTGAAGTTTACTGATTGAAAATGCCAAGCATCAATTTTTTTTTCTTTTATAATACTTTTGAAATATGCCCTTAAAATAAAATTTAAATCTACATTTAAATAATATCTAAATAAGTAAACTAAATTTATTAATTTTTTTTTAAAAGAAATAATTTTATACTTAGCATTTTTGATTTCAACTTTATCAAGAACAAATATTTCAACATCATGTCCCCTCTCTACAAGTTTATTGGCAACATTATGTGCTTGAATTTCTGCACCACCAATATGAGGTAAAAAAGTAGAAGGTATAAAGGCTATTTTCATAAAGATTTTATTTTGTAAAAAGAATAATTAAATAAATGAAGAATAAATAACATCATTATAATAAAAATATTTTGCTTATTGTGAATTCTAATTTTAGTTTCTTCAATTATTTTACCAAAAAAGCTAACTCTACTTCCCATCCCATCTAGTCTAAACTCACCTGTGATCTCTTTATGACTAACGCACATGCCTTTTAGTTTATGTTTAATAATCATTCTATAGATCAAGTCATAGTCAGCAGAATATTTGAATTTTGTATTGTATAGTCCTATTTTTTTGTGAGTTGATTTTTTAATAAAAAATCCTGATGAATGACCAGGATAAATATTAAATTTCCATTTAATTTTGTGAGGGTGATATCCACTCATAATACGGTTTTTTTTAACTGAACCAAATAAGAAATCAATATCGTTAAATTTTTGAAAGTATCTATTTACAATTTGTAGAGCATTTTTCCTATATATATCATCAGAGTTCAAAATGCCTATGATATCACCTTTTGCTTTTTTTATTCCCTTATTCATAGCATCGTATAAGCCATTGTCTTTTTTGGAAGACCAATAGGAAATTTTTCTTTGATATTTTTTTATAATTTTTACAGAATTATCTGTAGAGCCACCATCAATCAAAATTAGTTCATAATTTTTATAATCTTGATTTAGAGTGCTTTTTATGGATTTCTCAAGGTGCTTATCACCATTTAAAACAACAGTAATTATTGAAATTAAATAATTTTTAGATTTGTTTGAAAATTTTTTCATAGGACGAGAAATTATTTATATAACTGAATTTTTTAATATGCTTTTTAGCATATTTAATTTTTTTAATTACATCTTTTCTATTATTTGAATTAAAAATAATTTTTTTTTTTAATTCATCATAATTATCAACTTCAAATAAAACTCCAGCTTTTCCATTGCTTACAATTTCTTTATTACCTCCGTTACAATTTGAACAGATTATAGGTATATTATAATTCATTGCTTCTACAATAGAACTAGAAAAACCTTCACAATGAGATGAATTTATATATAAATCTGATTTTCTATAAAACTTTTTTAAATTATTTTTAAAACCATGAAGTTTTATTTGATTCTGAAGTTTATAACTTTTAATTAATTTAATTAAATTTTTTTTTTCATCTTGATTTTTATCATAGCCTTCTCCCAAAACGTTTAGTTTAATATTCTTATTTTTCAAACTATGAATTGCTTTAATAATTGTATCAATACCCTTTTCTTTGATTAAGCTTCCAATATTTAAAATATTTATAGTCTTATTGATATTTTGATTTATATTTTTATTCTTATGAATATTTTTTTTATAGGCAGCAGGATAGACATAAATAGTCTTCGAATTACAAAATTTTTCTATATCAAAAGCCTCTCTTTTAGAATTAGCAATTACTAAATCAGATCTCGAATATAAAATCTTGATTAAAAATAAAATTGTTTGTTTCTTGAAAAAGTCCTTGATACCGTAATATCTTTTTAATTGTGCAAGACTAGTACGTTCAATTAATATTTTTTTTATATCTAAATTTTTTCTTAAAGCAATAATCGAAGTGACATTTGCATAATGGTGATTTGAAACAAATATTGTTTTTAAATTATTTGATTGGGAAATTTTTTTTGTAATTTTTCTTAAAATATTTATAGAAAAAAAAGTACTACGTGATTTAATTTCATAAACATTTACTTTATTTAAATTAAGTTCTTTTTTTAAAGCACATTTTCCAATACAAATAACATATAAATTAAACCCTTTTTTCTTGAGATAACCACATAACTTCAAAATAGCATACCCTGCACCACCTTTAGAAAAGTTAGGTAGAAAAAAAATGATGTTTTTTGATGTTTCTTTCATTATTATTGTTTGATAATTAATTTAACATGGTGATATTCATTTAATAATTAAAATTAAATTAATTTAAATGAAAATATTTTATTGGTCACCTCATATCTCACATGTAGCGACAGTAACAGCTGTAATTAACTCAATAAAAAGCTTACAAAGTTATTCTTTAGGAGCAATTGAGTGTAGCTTGCTCGATGCGGTAGGTGAATGGGAGGACTATAAGCATGAAATAATAAAAAATAATATAAATGTTAAAAAACTTTATTTAAAAGAAAAATACAAAAAACTTCCACGATTTGGTTTTATTAAAAGCAGACTAGCTTATTGGATTATTTTTTTTTCATCATTTTTTTCATTAAAAAAAATAATTAATGAAAATAAACCAGAATATTTAATAATACATTTAATTACATCACTTCCAATAATAATTAATTATTTTTTTAAATTAGAAACAAAAATTATTTTACGTGTTTCAGGATATCCAAAACTAAATATTCTTAGATTGTTTATTTGGAAGGTAATGGGTAAAAAAATTTATAAAGTAGTTTGCCCAACAGTTGCAACAAGAGATTACTTAATTGAAAAAAAAATTTTTGATAAAAAAAAAATATTTGTTTTAAAGGATCCGATCATAAATATTTCAACTATTAATGAGAAAAAAAAAGAAAATATTGATGAAATAGAACAATTGGGAACAAGAAAATACCTATTAACTGTTGGTAGAATTAGTAAACAAAAAAATTATTTTTTTTTAGTGGACTGTTTTAGTGATTTAATAAAATTATATCCAAAATATTCATTGGTAATAATTGGAGAGGGAGAAGATAAACACAAGCTACTAGAGTATATTAGTGAAAAAAAACTAACTAAAAAAGTTTTTTTACTTCCATTTAAAAAAAATATTTTTAATTACATGCAAAAAGCAGAATGTTTTATTTTATCTTCATTATGGGAAGATCCAGGTTGGGTTTTAATGGAAGCAGCATCAGTAAATAAAATAATAATTTCTAGTAATTGTCCCAATGGTCCAACTGAATTCTTATCCAATGGAGAGGGCGGGTATTTATTTGACTCAAATAAAAAAGATAGTTTTATAAAAAAATTTATTGAATACCAGAATGATAACGCAGAATTAAAAAATAAAAAAATATTAATTACAAAAAAGAAAGTTAAAGAGTATACACTATTTAAACATCATCAGGCCTTAGTAGAAATTTTAAAAATATGAATAAAAGAATTGAAGACAAGATAACAGTTATTTTACCCTACTATAAGAAGAAAATATTTTTTACAAAATCCTTTAATTCAGTTCAAAATCAAACTTATAAGAATATAGAAACCATAATTATATATGATGATGAAAGTCTTAAAGACTTAAAATTTATTAAAAAAAAAATTTCTAAATATAAAAAAACAAAATTAATTGTTAATTCAAAAAACTTAGGAGTGTCAAAATCAAGGAACAAAGGCATAAGTGTAGCTAAAGGAAAATATATAGCATTTTTAGATTGCGACGATCTGTGGAAAAAAAATAAATTAGAATTACAAATTAATTTTATGAAAAAAGAAAATATCAATTTCTCACATACAGGCTATGAAATTATAAATAGTAAAGACAGAATAGTAGGTAGAATGCGTATAAACGAAATATTATATTATGACGATCTATTAAAATCTTGTGATATTGGCCTCTCTACGGTGATTTTAAAAAAAAGTATTCTATCCAAAAAACCATTCCCGCCCTTAAAAACTAAAGAAGATTATGTACTTTGGCTAAAAATTTCAAAGAAATATAAAATTAAAGGACTTAAAAAAAGCCTTACCCAATGGAGGAGATTGGACAATTCTCTATCTTCAAGTATTAAACAAAAAATTATGGATGCATTTAAAGTATATTATATATTCGAAAAAAAAAATTTATTAGAATCCATATATTTAACAATAAGATTAATATTTTTTGCTATTTATAAAAAAATGTACTTACAAAGGACTGACTAAATAATAATGAAATTTTTGAATTCAATAATATATGTATACATATTTTTGTTTGGAAGACATGTCTTTGCTAAGTTTAATGTAATACTATTTAAAATTATTATTAAATCCTTGGGATACAATAATTACGGAAGCTATAATTATACTGGAGAAAAAAATTTTGTAAAAATTTTAGAAAAGTATAGAGTTAGGCTATGTTTAGATATCGGTGCTAACGTTGGTGATTACTCTAAAATGTTATTAAAATTAACTAATGCAAAAGTAATAGCATTAGAACCTAATAAATTTTCTTTTAAGATTTTAAAAAAAATTAGACTAAGAAACAAAAAAAGGTTTACATGTCTCAATGTTGCAGCCTCAGACAAGAAAAAAAAAGGCTACTTATATTATGGGACTAACACCTCTGAACTTGCATCTATAATGCAAAACACAAATAAACTTAATTTTATTGATGGTAAAAACTCTAACAAGATGAAAATACAACTTTCAACTTTAGATGAAATTTTTTTAAAGAATAAAGATAAATTTAAAAACTTGGACTTTATAAAAATAGATACTGAGGGACATGAAATAGAAGTATTGAAAGGATCAAAAAAAATAATTAAAATTTTAAAACCAAAATTTTTACAAATTGAATTTAATACACATCAATTACTCAGAAGTATTACACTACAAGACTATAAAAAATTATTGAGAAATTACAATGTCTTTAGACTATTACCTTTTGGAAGAAAACTATTATCAGTAAATGTAAACAAACCTGAAGATAATATTTTTCACCTTTCTAATATTGTATTTATTAGAAAAGATATAAATTTTAAAGATGAATAAGTATAAAAAAATAATAATATTTTACCCAGCTTATGAAAATGGAGGTGCTACAAAAATATTATTAAATTTAACAAACTTCTTTTTAAAAAATAAAATTAAAATAGATATTTTATCATTAAAAGCAAAGCATAAAAATTTTCAAAATAATAAAAATTTAAAAATTTTTAATGTTGAAAAAAAACATCAAAAATTTCTATATAAAAATAGATTTATTTCTAATTTCTTTTCAATATTTATCTTTATTAAATTATTAAAAAAAAATAAAAGTGATGAAACCATTATATTTTCAATGCAAAGTCATTTAATTTCTACAATTATTGGAAAATTATTTAACTATAGAGTTTTTGTAAGAAATTCAGAAGACCCATTTGGTGCCACTAAATATGCTGATAATAAAATTGTTGGAGCATTAGTCTTTTTGTCTAAGTATATTTCATTTAATCTTGCAGATAAGATAATCACTAATGCATCTAAATCATTTAATTCTATAAAATTTTTTTTATTAGATAAGTCAAAAGTAAAATTAATATTAAATCCTTATATAAATGATACAAAACGATTTCCAAAAAAATATTTCAAAAAAAAATTGCAGCTGTTGGCTATAGGCAGATTTGCAAAACAAAAAAATTTTGAATTTTTGATAGAAGTATTTTCCCAAATTAACAATCAATTGAAAGATTATAAATTAGTTATTATAGGATCTGGTTCTTATGAAGCGAGGATAAAAAATAAGATTAGAAATTTAAATATGAAGAGTCATATTCAGGTAAAAAAATGGTCCAATGATTTGTCTAATGATTTTAATGAGTCAAAAATATTCATTTTACCATCACTTTATGAGGGATGCCCGAATATTTTAGTGGATGCAATTATTCATAAAATACCATGTATTTCATCTAATTGTAGTGGCGCGTATGATATATTGAAAAATAATAAGGCAGGACTAATTTTTCCAATTAATAATAAGAAAATATTAATTAATCATATATTTAAAATTTTACACAATTATTCTCTTTATAAAAAATCTGCTGAAAAATTTAGCAAAAGTAGAAACAGATTTTATATAAAACAACAATCTGAAAAATATTTAAAATTCTTTAAAAATTAATTTTTGTCTTAAATTGTCTATAGGGACTGAAATTCCATCTACTGTGCAATGCCAGTAAGTCCAGCCATTACAGCTTTCAGATCCAAGTATTGTTGCCGCAACTTTATGAATTGATCCCTCTGTTCTATTGTGTTTTATGCTTCCATCTACCATAATTTTTGCAATATTTTTTTTCTTTTGGTCAAAAATATTTGTTCCTGGTTTAATTATTCCAAGTTCAACCAAAGATCCAAAAGGAATTCTTGGTTTAGATCTATTATTTTTAAGAGTATCTAAAAAATTATCTTCAATAGGCTTTGTATTTTTTATTCTTTGTTCTGCTGCTCTGAAATAATTTTTTTCTTTTTCTATGCCAAAATAATTTCTACCTAATTTTTTTGCTACTGTTGCAGTAGTGCCTGATCCCAAAAATGGATCTATGACCTTATCTCCTTTATTTGATGAGGCTAATAATACTCTATGAAGTAAAGACTCAGGTTTCTGTGTTGAATGAACTTTTTTTCCATTTTTTTTAAGTCTTTCTGCTCCATTGCAAATAGGCAGTTTCCAGTCTGATCTCATTTGAAGATCATCATTTAAACATTTTAAAGATTGGTAGTTAAAAGTGTATTTTGATTTTTCACTTTTAGATGCCCAAATTAATGTTTCATGTGCGTTGGTAAATCTTGTACCTCTAAAATTAGGCATTGGATTATTTTTATTCCATATAACATCATTCAAAATCCAGAATCCCAAATTTTGTATGGCAGTTCCTACTCTGAAAATATTATGATAACTTCCAATGACCCAAATAGCTCCATCTTTCTTTAAAATTCTCTTACACTCTGAAAGCCAAGCAACTGTAAACTCATCATATTTTTTAAAGTTTTCAAATTGATCCCATTTGTCGTTAACAGCACTCACTTTAGTCCTGTCTGGTCTTGTAAGTGAATTTTTTAATTGTAGATTGTATGGGGGGTCAGCAAAAACAAGATCAAAGGTCTCACTTGGAATTTTTTTTAATTCCTCAAGACTGTCACCATTAATAATCTTATTTTTAAAATTGTTTTCCATTTTATATAAAACAATTAGACTCCAAACGGATTCCGTGGTCAACTCCAGATTGAATTAATTGGATTCAAATTGTGTTTATAATCTTTTTAACAACCAGATATTGTGTTGTCTCACGTGAAACTTATAAAAGATCGCAAATAGGCGAAAAGGTTTTTCGATGATACTTAGTAATACCTAACTTTTTAATTGCTCTTAAGTGTTCCTTGGTTCCGTATCCTGAATTTGTATCCCATCCATAATTATTAAATTGTTTTGAAAGTTTTGTAATAAATTTATCTCTACTGACTTTTGCAATAATTGATGCTGCAGAAATGCTAGGAATTTTTTGATCTCCTTTAATCACATATTCTAAATTATAGTTTATAAGGACTGGTAATTTGTTGCCATCAATTAAAACAAGAGAAGGTTTCTTATTTAATTTGAGTATAGCTCTTTTCATTGCAAGTAAGCTTGCATGTAATATATTTATTTTTTCAATTTCTTTGGTTGAAGCTTGTCCTATAGCCCATATAGAATTTTCTTTAATATATTTATCAAGCTCTTCTCTTTTATTCTTAGTCAAACTTTTAGAATCTTTTAATAATTTTTTATTAATAGATTTATTTAATATTACAGCTGCCGCATAAACTGGACCGATTAAGCTACCTCTACCAACCTCATCAACACCAGCCAAAATTTTCATCAGATGTTCAATTTCAAATCAACAATTTTTTGTTTAATTTTTTTTAAGTCTTCCCATGAGTATTTTTTATTTTCAGGAACTCTTAAAAGGTAAGATGGGTTAAAAGTAATAATAACGTTATAGGTAGTATTTTTAACAATTACCTCTTTCCACTTTCCTCTTTCAATAGAAATTTTGCCATTCAAACCCGTTAATGATTCCATAGCAGTACTACCCATAAGGATTATTATTTTGGGTCCAACAATCGAAATTTGTTTTTGTAAAAATTGAGAGTATCTTTTAATTTCAGTAGAGGTAGGTTTTCGATCATCAGGTGGCCTAAAATTTACAGCATAAGTAGAGTAAATATTTTCTTTTTTAATGTTTATTGCAATTAACATTTTTGTTAAAAGATCTCCAACATCTCCCAAAAAAGGTAAACCAGCATTATCTTCTTCCATACCTGGAGCTTCACCAACTAACATTATAGAGCTATTGATATTTCCATCTCCTAAAACTATTTTTTTGGAATTGTCTTTTAAACTACAATCGTTAATTGAGTTTATTTGTAATTTTAATTCATTAAGTTCTTTTTCTTTATTAACCTGATAAACGTCATTCTCTTTGTTTAGACTAGAGGAAGAATTCTCTAGTCTATTGATAGGATTTTCATCAAAAATAAAATCAGATCCAATAGAATTCAGCAATTCTGAATCATAATTCGTATTTTGATTTATTACTTTTTTAGACATACAATGACTTAATGTTGATAAATTTTTTTAAATTTGCTTTAATACTATTGTTTTATCAAAGCCCATTATACTCAAAAATTAAGACTTTAAATGATTTTAATTCAAGTAATTTATCTAATTATTTTTCTGGTATCGTGGCTTATGAGAACAGTGATAATTCTCAAGCCTTAAAATTTTTTAAATCATCAAAGCATTTAATCAAACAACACAATCCATATCTTGAAAACTTTATATATACGCTTGTGCTTGAAGGTAAGGTTCAGCAAGCCATAAGTGAAATTAAGCAAAATCAAACTGAAAATAATTCTAATTTTTTTGAAGCTCATTTAGTACTAGCTTTAGACAGCCTTAAGAGAAAAAATTATAAAAAAAGTAAAGAACACCTGCAAAGATCTTATGAGTTTATCAAAAATGATAGATTTTCCTTAATAATTGCGGAAACATTAAAACAATATCTATACGTTTTTGAGGAAAATAAAATTTCAAAAAAGAAAAATAAATTTGGTGATTTTTCCTTCATCAATGAGGTTTTTCAAAGATGTTATTTGAATGATAAGAATAACAAAATCAATTTTGATCAATTGATCAATGCACAAAATGAAGAAGGCTACTCAAGATATATATTTTTTTACTTAAATTATTTGATTGAAAATGATGGATATGAAGAGGCAAAAAAAATTACTGATAATATAAATTACTTAAATTCATCTTTACTTATCTCTCAAGGAAAAAAATGGATTGATGATAAAAAACCAGAAAAATTTAAAGAAATATTTTCATGTAGCAATACTACTGATATAGTAAGTGAGTTTTTCTTTTTAGTATCTAGCCTTTACTCATCAGAAAACAATTATGAAAAATCTAATTTTTATTTGAATATATCTAATTATTTAAACCCTAAATTTAAATTTAATTTATCTTTATTAGCTGAAAATTATTATCTTAATAAAGATTATACAAAAACTTTAAAAATTTTAGAATCTTTTAATAAAAATGATGAATTTTATTATTGGTTTAAATTAAAAAAAGAAACACAAATAATTTCTAAAAAACAAAATAAAGATAAATCTTTAGATTTTATTAACTTACATCTTAAAAAAATTAAAAACCCTTCTATAAAAATAGTTTTTGATATTGCAAACCTTAATAAAAATGCAAAAAAATATAAAGAAGCAATAAAATATTATGATCAAATAATTTCAAAAATTGATATTAACTCCCAACTATATGCTGAAATTTTATATAGAAGAGGAGGCTGTTATGAGAGGTTGGGTGATTATATCAACTCAGATAGGGACCTGTTAAAATCTTTAGAAGTTAATCCAGACGATGCATATGTGTTAAATTATTTAGCTTATTCTTGGTTAGAGCGAGAGCATAAAATTGACCTCTCCCTTCAAATGCTCGAAAAAGCTTACATTGCTAGAAGCAATGACCCTTACATAATTGATTCAATAGGATGGGCTTATTATTTGATTGATGATTACTTAAAAGCTGAAAATTTTGTAAAAAAAGCGGTTGAACTAATGCCAGAAGACCCAATTGTAAATGATCATTATGGTGATATTCTTTGGAAGTTAGATAGAAAAATTCAAGCAAGATATTTTTGGGAAAGTGTTTTAAATTTAGAAGAAACAGAAGACAAAATGAAAAAAATTATTAAAGACAAATTGATCAAGGGTTTACCCAATTCTTAATTTATGTCTAGTTTCAAGATCCAATCATATGCTAAAATAAATCTTGCACTAAATGTAACTGGAAAAAAAACTAAACTACATAAAATTGAAAGCTTAATTTCTTTTATAGATTTACACGATTTAATTTACTTAAAAGAAATAAAAAAAAATAATCACAAAATAACTTTTAAAGGGAGGTTTTCTAAAAATATTGGTAAAATAAATACGGTTACGAGCTTGCTGAAATTATTAGATGATAGTAATTTACTTAATAATCAAAAATTTGAGATTAAAATTATTAAAAAAATACCTCAAAAAGCAGGAATGGGTGGAGGTTCAATGAATGCTGCTAGCATAATTAATTTTTTTATTAATCAAAGAATATTGAAGTTAACAAAAAAAGAATTAAAAAAGCTGGCAAGTAAGATAGGCTCTGACGTTATATTGGGAATACAACCAACCAATACAGTTCTTTTACATAACGGAAATATAAAAAAATATAATAAACATATTAAATTCTATACATTAGTTGTAAAACCTGATTTTGGCTGTTCAACTAGATACATTTATTCAAAAGTAAAATCATTTTCCAAACCACAATTTAGTTTTCCAAAGCCAAAAATGTTTGAGGTGAAATATCTTAAAACTTTGAATAATGACCTAGAAATGATAGCCTTTAAAAAATATCCAAAACTTAAAAAAATTAAATTATTTCTATCAAACACATCTAACAATATGTTTGTTAGAATGTCAGGATCTGGCTCATCAATTATAGCCTATTTTGACTCGAAGAGTGACTGTGGTAACGCATATAGTCAATTTAAAAGGAAATTCAGCAGTCACTGGTGTATTGTATCAAAAACTATATAATTTTTTTTTTTTGTGATATATGAAATCAATATTGGGGCATAGCCAAGCGGTAAGGCACTGGTTTTTGGTACCGGCATCCTAGGTTCGAATCCTAGTGCCCCAGCCATATATGAACAACTTATTAAACAAAATTTTTTTTAGATATCAAAATCTTGATTATATAAATTTAGGATTTAAAGATATAAAAAAAAATACTGAAGTAGAACAAATATTTCATGCCATTCATTCTTTTTCTAAAAATAGTGAAATTAGATACGTTGGTGGATGTGTTCGAAAAATTATTAATAAAGAAAAAGTAGATGATATAGATTTAGCTGTAAATTTAGAACCGAAAAAAGTTTGTGATGCACTTAATAAAAAAAATATAAAATATTATGAGAGTGGAATAGAGCACGGAACAATTACAGCCATAATTAATAACATAAAATTTGAAATAACTTCTTTACGCAAAGATGTTGATAGCGATGGAAGACACGCCAAAGTCGAATTTTCTGATAATTGGAAGGAAGATGCCTCTAGAAGAGATTTTACTATAAATTCTATTTATGCTGATTTTGAGGGAAGTCTATTCGATCCTTTTGATGGCAAAAAAGATCTAGAAAATGGAAAAATTAAATTTATTGGAGATATAGAGGTAAGGATTAAAGAAGATTATCTGAGAGTATTAAGATATATTCGATTTTTTCTTAATTATTCCAAAGATAAACATGATCCTAAAATTATTAATATAATAAAAAAAAATTTAAGTGGTGTTTCTACAATTTCTTCTGAAAGATTATTAGATGAATTTCAGAAACTATTAAAATCTGAAGGTTTTTCAAAATTAGCGAAAGATAAGGATTGTTTAGAAATTATAAATCTTATTTTTCCCCAATTTAAAAATATTTCTATGTTTAGTAGATTAAATAAATTTGCTAAAAATAACTTCTCTAGAGTAGATCTCATTTTTTTATTATCTTTATTAGTTATTGATGGGACTGATAATGTTGATTATTTTATATATAAATTTAATTTATCTAAAAAGGATAAAAAAAGACTCTTATTTTTAAATAAGTTTTTTTCAGAAAAATTTACTAACAATACCTTTTTAGAAAAAAATTTAAATAAAATTTTTTATTTTAATGGCAAAGAAGCTTTAATGGACATTATTTATTTTAAAATTTTCCAATCAAGCAAGAAAGATGATAAATTAATAAAACTAATTAAAGTTTTCAAAAAAAAAAAAATTCCAGTAATGCCCCTTAAAGCAAATATATTAATAGAAAAATATCAGGTTCTAGAAGGAAAAGAGTTGGGAAAAAAATTAAAAGCAATTGAAGAAGTTTGGGTGAGTAATAATTTCAATATTTCAGAGAAAGAAATTCAAAAAATAGTAAGTAATTAGACGTATTTAACATCTTTTATTTCAAAATTCTTTACACCAGCAGGAGTTTTAATTTCAACAAGGTCATTTTTATTTTTACCTATTAACCCTTTACCTATTGGGGATTGAAAAAATATTAATTTCTTTTGTAAGTCTGCCTCATCTCTTCCTACAATTTTATAGGTAATCTTTTCTTCAGTATCAAGATTTTCTAAATATACTGTTGAGCCAAAAATAACTTTTCCATCATTACTTATTTTTGTAACATCAATTACATTTGCTCTTGCTATAATGTCATTAATTTGAGCTACTCTTCCTTCATTATGCGATTGCTCTTCTTTTGCAGCGTGATATTCAGCATTTTCCTTTAAATCACCATGAGATCTTGCTTCAGAAATAGCAGCAACTATTTCTGGACGTTTTTTTTCTTTTAAAAAAATCAGCTCTTCTTTTAAAGTCTCGAGTCCAGCTGTTGTTATTGGTTCTTTTTCCATTTTAATTCCATTTTGCTATTGGTGGTAAAGACATTAAGATACCCTCAACATTGCCTCCGGTTTGTAGTCCAAATTTTGTTCCTCTATCATAGAGTAAATTAAATTCAGCATACCTTCCTCTTTTAATATATTGTAATTCTTTTTCTTTCATAGTCCATTTTTTTTTGTATTTCGATTTTATTATTAAATTAAATAGCATCTGAAAAGTTACCCCTAAATCAGATACAAATTTGAAGTCCTTTTCCCAATTATTTTTCTTATAATCAAAAAAAATACCACCAACACCCCTAGTTTCTTTTCGGTGCGGTAGATAAAAATATTCATCACACCATTTCTTATATTTTTTATAATATTTTTTATTATGACGATCACACATCTTTTTTAATTCTTTATGAAGTAAATTTTTTTCTTTATTATCTATGATACATGGCGTTACATCCATTCCACCACCAAACCAACCATGTGATGTGTAGATAAATCTTGTATTAAAATGGATAGCAGGAATATAAGGATTGTTCATATGCATAACAACAGAAATTCCTGAGGCCCAAAAATTTGGATTTTGATTTGCTCCTGGAATTTTTTTTATCATTTCTTTAGAGAGCTTTCCATATACCTCAGAAAAATTTACTCCCACTTTTTCAAAGATTTTTCCATTCTTTAAAATTCTGAATTCACCACCACCTTCATCTTTAATCTTATTTCTATTCCATTTTTTAGATTTAAATTTTATTTTCTTATTTTCTATTTTTTCAATGTCATCACAAATAATATTTTGTAATAATTTGAACCAATTAGAAGCAAGTTTTTTTTTAATTTCTTTATCCATTAATTTATAAAGTTAGTTTGTCTTAAATTTTCAGATAGAATTATAGCAACTGAAGAAGCTATATTTAAGGATCTTTTATTAATCATCATAGGTATTTTCAATCTGTATTTGATCGAATTATGAACATGTTTAGGTACCCCAGCGCTTTCCCTTCCAAATAACATTGTATCATTACTTTTAAACTTAAATTTTGCATAAGATTCTGCTGATTTTGTAGTTAATAATATTATTCTTTGACCTTCTTTTGACTTAAAAAACTCTTCTGAACTTTGATAAAATTTTATTAGTTTTTCATCCATATAATCCATAACCACTCTTTTAAATCTTTTATCACTAAATAAGAATCCGCATGGCTCAATAATTTCTAAGTCAGCACCAAGACACGCACAGGTTCTAATAATTGCAGCTGTATTTTGAGGAATATCTGGCTCATACAAGGCTATTTTAGGTCTTAATGTCATAGTTTATGTGTCATTGTTTCTCTAGAAAAAAAACTTTTTTCTTATATGAAATCATATATTAGATAACAATATACAAAAAATAAAAGATGTCTGAAAAAAAACCTAAAAGAAGAGAATTTTTATTTACAGCCTCGTATGCTGTTGGTGCTGTTGGGGTAGGAGCGGTTGTTTGGCCTTTAATTGATCAAATGAATCCGGATGCCTCAGTAAAAGCATTGGCCAGCACAGAAGTTGATATTAGTTCAATTCAGCCTGGAAAAACAATCACTGTCCTTTGGAGAGGAAAACCAGTTTTTATTAAAAGAAGAACATCTGAAGAAATAGCAGAGGCAAAAGCTGTTAAGATGGAAGATTTAAAAGACCCACAGAAGGACGAAGATAGAGTAAAAAATCCTGAGTGGCTTGTGATGGTTGGTGTTTGTACTCATTTAGGATGTGTGCCTTTAAATGATAAAGGGGATTATAATGGTTGGTTCTGTCCTTGTCACGGATCACATTACGATACATCTGGAAGAATTAGAAAAGGTCCTGCTCCCACAAACATGGAAGTTCCAAAATATGAATTCACTAACAGCAATATAATCAAAATTGGATAATAAATAATTATGAGTGATCACGAGTACGTTCCTAAATCAAAATTTGGAAAATGGTTTAATGATAGACTTCCACTTTTAACACTTGCTAGCCATTTAACTGACTATCCAACACCAAAAAATTTGAATTATTGGTGGACATTTGGTGGAATTTTAACTTTTTGTTTAATTACGCAAATCGTTACAGGTTTAACTTTAGCCATGCACTATATAGCTCACGCTGACTTGGCTTTTGAAAGTGTTGAGCACATTATGAGAGACGTAAATTATGGATGGCTTATAAGATACATTCATGCAAATGGTGCATCAATGTTTTTCTTAGCAGTTTACATTCATATATTTAGATCATTATTTTATGGATCTTATAAATCTCCAAGAGAAATAATTTGGATTATTGGAATAATAATTTATCTTTTAATGATGGCGGCAGCATTTATGGGCTACGTCCTTCCTTGGGGTCAGATGAGTTTTTGGGGAGCAACTGTTATCACTAACCTTTTTAGTGCAATACCCTTGGTTGGAGAGGGAATAGTAAATTGGTTATGGGGTGGTTATTCAGTTGATAATCCAACCTTAACAAGGTTCTTTACACTTCACTACTTAATTCCATTTTTGATTTTAGGTTTAGTGGTTCTTCATATTTGGGCCCTCCATGTTCCTGGAAATAATAATCCTGTAGGGATTGATGTTAAAAAACCATCTAAGGATACAGTGCCATTTCATCCATACATTGTGATTAAAGATGGTTTTGCATTACTAATGTTTATGATTGTTTTTGCATTTTTTGTTTTTTATTCACCAAATATTTTAGGTCATGCTGATAATTATATTGAAGCTAACCCTATGGTTACACCAGCCCATATTGTTCCTGAGTGGTACTTACTTCCTTTTTATGCAATCCTAAGATCAGTTCCTGATAAGTTAATGGGTGTAGTGGCAATGTTATCAGCAATCTTAATTTTAGCAGCATTACCGTGGTTAGATACTTCAAAAATTAGGTCAGCAGTATTTAGACCTCTTTACAAGCAATTTTATTGGATATTAGTAGTGGATGTATTAGTTCTAGGTTATGTGGGAGCAATGCCAGCTGAAGGACTTTATTTATTAATTGCTAGGGTTGCCACAGCTTACTATTTTATTCATTTTTTAATAATCTTGCCAGTATTAGGATTTAAAGAAAAAACTATACCCTTACCTTTAAGTATTACAGAACCGGTACTTGGGGGGATGCCAATGGCATCTGCTGTTAAAAAAAAAGAAAGTTTAGATTAATTAAGTGAAAAATATCTTAAAAATCATCTATTCAATTATTTTTTTATTAATAGGAACTCTTGCGGTTAATACAGCAGAAAAAGTTGATCTTTTAAAAACAGATTGGAGTTTTAAGGGATTATTTGGAAAATTTGATAGGGGGGCATTGCAAAGAGGGTATCAGGTTTATTCAGAAGTTTGTGCTGGGTGTCATTCAATGAAATATGTAAGCTATAGAAACCTTTCTGAGCCTGGAGGTCCAGAGTTTAGTGAAGAGCAAGTAAAAGCTATAGCAGCAAGTTTTGAAGTTACAGACGGACCAAATAATGATGGAGAAATGTTTGTAAGACCAGCAAAATTATCTGACAAGTTTGTTATGCCATATGAGAATGTGAAAGCAGCTCAAGCAGCTAATGGAGGTGCCTACCCACCTGACATGTCAGTATTAGCGAAAGCTAGAAGTGGTGGGGTTGATTATATTTATTCAGTACTTTTAGGTTATGAAGATCCACCAAGTGGAGTAACGCTTGATGATGGAGTTTACTATAATAAATACATGTATGGTAATAATATTAAAATGTCACAACCTTTAATGGATGATGCGGTAGAATATAGTGATGGCACAAAAGCTACAGAAAAGCAAATGGCAAAGGATGTTACAACATTTTTAATGTGGGCTGCAGAACCACATTTAGAGGCAAGGCATAAAATGGGCTTTAAAGCTATTTTGTATTTAATTATTTTAACTATTCTAGTTTACTTTAGTATGAAGAAAATTTGGTCACGTATTGAATCTGAAGTTTAGTATATCACCATCTTTAACAATATAATCTTTTCCTTCAAGTCTCATTTTTCCATTAGTTTTAGAATTTACCCAACCTTGATTTGTTATGAAGTCTTCGTATGCAATTGTTTCAGCTCTAATAAAGCCTTTTTCAAAATCAGTATGTATTTCACCGGCTGCTTTTGGTGCAGTACAATTTTTTTGAATAGTCCAGGCTCTAGTTTCTTCAGGACCAGACGTAAAATAAGTGTCTAGTTCTAAAACATTGTATCCTTTTTGAATTAACATGTTTAAACCAGTTCTTTTTAATCCAATCATCTCCATATAATTTTCTTTTTCCTCATTTTCTAATTGATTTATTTGATTTTCAATATCAGCTGAAACTATTAGGGTATTTTTTTCACCAAATTTATCAATAAAAGCTTGTGTGTATTTATTACCATTCTGAACGCTAGCTTCATCAACATTACATACAAAAATTTTAGGCTTAAGGGATAGTAAACCACTTTGATTTAAGAGTTTTTTTTCAAATTGGTCGTAAAGGATCTGGATATCTTTAGAATTATTTATACAATCTGACGCAAACTCTAATACCTTTAGTTGTTCTTCATCTATATTTTTTTTATTATTTTTTTCTAATCTTTTTTGAATCGACTCAAGGTCTGCTAACATCATTTCAGTCTCAATGATTTCTAAATCTCTTACAGGATCTACTGTAGGGTTTACATTTTGAATATCATCAGAATCAAAACACCTTATCATGTGTATTACAGCATCTACTTCTCTAATATGAGATAAAAATTTATTTCCTAAACCCTCTCCTTTAGAGGCACCCTCCACAAGGCCTGCAATATCCACAAATTCAATTGTAGTATTTATCTTTTTTTTTGATTGAGATACTTCTACTAATTTATCGAGTCTTTCATCTGGAACAGGAACAACTCCAATGTTTGGTTCAATAGTGCAAAAAGGAAAATTTGCAGCTTGTGCTTTACTAGAATTTGTTAGTGCATTAAATAATGTAGATTTACCAACATTAGGCAATCCAACAATTCCACACTTAAAGCTCATTATTTATTATTTACTGTACTTGCAAATAAATCTAATTTTTTACCAATTAATATAGGTATTGAATTAATAATATTATTTGTAATTTTTTCTAATTGTAGCAGCTCGTCTTCATCAAAATCTTTTAACACATGATCCGAAACATCAGCTTTAGTTTTAGGTCTTCCGATCCCAATTCTCACTCTTGAGTAGTCTTTTCCTATAAACTTATCTATAGATTCAATCCCATTATGTCCTGCACTTGATCCTGCAAATTTTGCTTTTACTTTTCCAAACTCAATATCAAGATCGTCATGAAAAACGATGACATCTTCTGCATCAATTTTAAAGTATTCAATTAATTCCCTAATGCAAATTCCAGAATTATTCATAAAAGTTAGAGGCTTTATTGCATAAACTTTTTTATCTTCAATATTCCCAGTAGTTAAGAGTCCTTTGAATTTAGGCTTCTGCTTAGATAAGCCAAATTTTTGATTAAGAGCATCAATTAATTTAAAGCCAATATTGTGTCTATTATTTTCGCTATTGGGTGTTGGGTTTCCTAAACCTACAAATAGAAGCATAATTTTTTGAGATCGTATCTAGGAATTTTCACTATAATAAATTTATTATTTTTTTTCTTCAGGAGCTTTTTTTTCTTCGCCTTCTTTTTTATCTCCATCAGCAGTCGGAGCTGCATCTTTACCATCTGTTGCTGCCTCATCTGTTGATTCTGCTTCAGCTGGTTTTTCTGGTTCTTTCATGACAGTCGGAGCAGCCAATGTTGCAATTACAAAATCACGTCCTATAATTGTTGGTGTAACACCTTCTTGTAGTTTAATTGAAGATATTTTAAAACTTTCTCCAATTTCAATTCCAGCAAGGTCAATTATAATTGCTTCAGGAATTTTTTCACTAGGGCATTTTAATTCAATTTTTCTTCTAACTATATTTAGCACTCCACCCCTCTTTAAACCTGGAGAAATTTCATGATTAATGAATTGGACAGGGACCTCTATTCTAATTTTTACACCCGGAACAACTCTAAGAAAGTCGATATGAATTGGCTCATCAGATATTACATTATATGTAATCTCTCTTGGTAAAACGTTCTGAGGCTTACCATCCAGGTTAAGAGCTATAATATTTGATAGAAAATTTTCTTTTGCAATTAAAGTTTTAAGAGTTTTTTTTAAAACACTAACTTTTTGATTTTGTTCTGTTCCACCATAAATTATGCCTGGAATATTACCAGCTAATCTTAGAGATCTGACATCTCCTTTTGATTTAGTATTTCTAGTATTTGCTTCAAGTGAATTCATAAAAAAGAGGTTTCTAGCGCAAGTTTCTCAATAACTCAAGATAATTATTTAAATAAATCAGATACTGAAGTTGAATTGGAAATTCTTTTAATTGCCTCACCCATAAGGGTTGAAATAGGTAAAACTTCTATATTTTTAGCTTTCTTAATTTTATCCTGGTTGTCAATTGTATCAGTTATTACCAATTTTTTTATAACAGATTTTTTAATTTTATCTATAGCCTCACCACTTAGAACGCCGTGAGTTATGTAAACATAAACTTCTTTTGCTCCTCTATCTTTTAGAGCCTTAGCAGCGTTAACTATGGTTCCACCAGAATCAATAATATCATCCACTATAATGCAAGTTTTATCCTTGACATTTCCTATAACATTCATAACTTTTGATTGCCCTGGTTTAGGTCTTCTTTTATCGACGATGGCAAGCTCAACATCTAAAATTTTACCGAGTGCTCTTGCTCTTTCAGTTCCACCAACATCTGGTGCAACACAAATAATGTTTTTACTTTTAATATGTTTTTTTGCATGTCTTGCAAAAATAGGAGTAGCAAATAAGTTGTCCACAGGAATGTCAAAGAAACCTTGAATTTGACCAGCGTGCAAGTCAACAGTAACAACTCGATCAGCGCCAGCTTTAGTAATTAGATTAGAAACAAGTTTCGCTGATATAGAGGTTCTAGGTACTACTTTTCGGTCTTGTCTCGCATAGCCAAAATAAGGAATAACAGCAGTGATATTTTTAGCAGAAGATCTCTTTAATGCATCAATACACAGAAGTAACTCCATTAAATTATCATTTGCAGGAGAGGATATTGATTGAATTATAAAAATACTATTACCTCTAATATTTTCATTAATTTCTATATAGATTTCACCATCAGAAAATTTTTTAATACTAGAATTTACAAGTTTAGTTTTTAAATATTTTGCAATATTTTTACTTAAAGGTTTATTGCTATTTCCAGTTAATAATTTCATGAGATAACATTAGTTAATCATAATTATTGAAATATTTCTACCATAATCATTCTCATTTCGACTAATAGATCTTCTAGCACTAAAAAAATTATTTTTGCTGTTAAATGTATCTTTATTCATAATATCAATTTTCTTAATATTTAAGCTCCTTAATTGAAAGTGAATATATTTATTTAGGCTAAAGTAGTTTTTATTCTTAGTTTTTTTAAAAAAAATTATATTTTTAATATCTTTTTTAATAAATTTTTTTATAAAATCTTCTTTAACCTCATAATTATTAATTGAAATACATGGACCTATGGCGGCAGTAATATTTTTTGAAGAACAACCTTTTTTAATCATAAATTTAATTACTTTTTCTACAATACCCTTGTAGGTACCCTTCCATCCAGCATGGATAGCGGCTATCATTCCTCTATCATTATCGTGAATTAATATTGGAGCACAATCAGCTGTTAAAACAGCTATGGGTAAGTTTCTCTTATCAGTGATTAAAGCATCTCCCATAAATTTATTATTAAGTTTTGAATTTTTGTCTATATAATAAAATTTATTGCTATGAACTTGGTTTAATAAAATTATTTTTTTGGATTCTGCATTAATTTTATTACTAACAGTCTCAAGGTTTTTCAGTATTTTCCTTTTATTATCCGAAGAACCAGGTCCACAGTTCAAACTTTTAAATATGCCAGTAGATTTTCCACCTAATCTATTAAAGAAAGCATGCTCTATGCCTTTAAATTTAGATAATTTCTTTGATCTAATCAATTTAAAATCCCAGTTTAAATTTATTATTAAGATTTGTTATAAACATTACTTTAAATAAGTGCCCCATATGACTCTCATCAATTAATCTTTTAATTCTAAAATAAATATCAGCTTTTTCGCTAAAAGACATATTTTTTGATAATATTTCAGCTCTATCTAATATACCTAGTTTTGTTAAGAATTTCTTTTGAGTAGTAGAGAGAGATGAGCATGGGCCTAATTTTTTAATAATTTTATTAATTAAATTAAAGCTTAAGTTATAAGTTATATCTGAATTCCTAAAACCTTTTAGAACATCGCAGTATTTGTGCTTAGAGACTGCTTGAAGAGTGTTTTTCATTTGTTTCTCAAGATAAGCATAATCTATTATCAAAATTCCACCATTATTAAGTTTAATCTTTTTAATTATAGTTTTTAGATATTTTGTTGCAAGTGGAGAGTATTCAATAAATTTTTGATTATAAGATATCTTAAACTTAATTTCTTTTTCAAATTTTTGCATGTCAAATGGAATATCTAAATATTCTAACTTTTTAGCATTAGTAAACTTGACGTACCTTTCGTACCAATTTTTTTCTTTTTTTAGGAACTGCTTGATTGGTAAGGCATCAAAAAACTCATTAGCAACAAAAATACAAGGAAAATTATTTAATTCATTTAAATTATTTAACCATTTAATTTTTGTATTTTTAATAGAAGCTTTTTGTGTTTGTTTAAGTAATTCACTTTTTTCTAATATATTAATTTTACAAGAATTCTTAAATTGAGGAAATTTATTGAATGTGCTAACTAATATTCTCATCATTTCACCATTACCAGCACCTAATTCAATCAAATTAAATTGTTTAGGACAATCTAGTTTTTCCCAAAATGAAATTACCCATATAGCAATCATCTCAGAAAATAATATGGATATATTTGGTGCTGTTATAAAATCACCACTCTCACCGAAAGGGTTTTTTTTCATATAGTAACCATATTTTTTATTGTATAGGGACTCATCTATAAATTTATCCAGGGTAAATAAATTATGGTTTTTATTTTTCATTATTTTTTAAATAAAACAAGAATATACCGGTCATTAAAAAGAAAGCACTTATTAACTGTCCCATTGTTAAGTTAAAAATTAAATAACCAATTTGATTGTCGGGTGATCTAAAAAATTCTGTAAAAAATCTAAATAAAGAATAAAAGATTAAAAATAAAGCTGATATTTTTCCTGGATCTTTTAAATAATTTTTCTTAAAGAAATACAAAAGCAAAAAGAATAAAATTACACCCTCAAAAAAAGCCTCGTATAACTGTGAAGGGTGCCTTTTAATATTATCTATCAATATAAATTGCACAGACCAGGGTAGGTCGGTTGGTCTTCCAATAAGTTCTGAATTTGTAAAATTTGCAATTCTACCAAAAAAAATTCCAATAGGTGCTGATAGTGCTACCAAATCTAAGAATATAAATTGATTAACTTTATGCTTGCTTGAAAATAATTGAGATGCAATAATAACACCAATTAAACCACCATGAAAAGACATTCCACCATTCCAAACCATTAGTATTTCAAATGGGTTTTCTAAATAATATTTTAGATTATAAAATAATGCATATCCAAGTCTTCCACCTAGAATTATTCCTATGATTAAATATGTAATAAAATCATCAAATAGGCTTAGTATGTGCTGATCCTTGATTAATTGTTTTTTACAAAATACCCACCCCAATATAATTCCAATAATATAAGCCAAAGAATACCATCTAATTTCTAATGACAGAATTTGAAAAGCTACTGGGTCAAAATTATTAATAAACATTTTTTAAAAACTGAGTATAAACTATATTAATTTTATAAATGAATATATGACAAAATCAAAATTTGTAATTAATGGATTGGCAAAATTATTTGAACAAGGACTAATTTCTTATAAAGACTTAAGTTCTGAAATAATAAATGTTTTGAGATCCAAAAGAGAGGAGATAATTTTTAAGATGAAATTGACGAGTAAAGAAGAGACAGATATTTTAATTAAAAGAGTTGAAAATTTGGAAAAAAAAATTGAAAAATTAGAAAAAAATAAATTCAAAAAAAAACTACAGAGGTAAAAAAACTTTAACTCTCAATCCATTAAGGTGAGATTTCTCCAATACAATATTTCCCCCATGTGATTTTATAATATCTGATGTTATGGATAATCCAAGGCCAACGCTAGATTTTGAACCTCCTCTACTTTTATCCAGTTTATAAAAAGGTTTGAAGACATTTTGATACTCATTTTCAGGAACACCAATACCATCATCATCAACAGTAATTATTATATTATTGTTCTTTTTAGATAGCCCAAGGCTTATTTTATTTGCATATTTAACAGAATTATCAATTATATTATTAAAAGATCTTTGAATTAAATTCTTTCTTCCATTCATATATATTCTAGGAGTTATTTCTTTCGAAATATTATCATTGTCATATTTATTGATTGTATTTTCTATTAATTCTGAAATATCAAAAGTTTCATTTTTTTCTGAATAAGATGAGCTAGTGAATTGTAGATATTCATTAAGCATTTTTTCCATTTCATTTATATCTAAAGACATTTTTTTAGATAGCGTTTCATCCTTAAGGAAAGATAGTTGAAGTTTTAATCTTGTTAAAGGTGTTCTTAAATCGTGGCTTATTCCCGATAACATTTCAGATCTTTGATTGAGATGTCTCATTATTCTTTTTCTCATTTTATCAAATTCTAAACCCGCTTTACGTATTTCCAATGCACCAGAGGGTCTAAATTCATCAATATTTTCACCCCTACCAAATCTTTCTGCAGCTTTCGCAAGATTAACAATTGGTCTTGTTTGATTTTTTAAAAATATTATTGCGATCATAATCATTAACAACGCTGGGAGGGTTATCCAGAGTGCAAACATTCTTGCAGATGTGGTTGCTACCCTATTTTTGGGAATAAAAAATTCAAAATAACCATTATTATGTTTTATATTAATATGAATTAGCTCTTTGTAGGTTGTTGTATCAAACCAATAATTTCCAATACCTATATTTGATTTCAATTCTCTTCTCAGAGTTCTGTCAATTGGGCTAAACCATCTTTCCTTTAATAGTTTATTAAATAGTTCGTCATTTTTGTATTCAACATTGAGATCTAAATAAACTGAAAAAAGGCTAGATAAATCGTTATTATTATATTTATCATTGTCGTAGGCTGTAATAAAAGTTTTCATTTCACCAACAAGTGCTCGTGTCATACCTTTGTTTGTTTTAATCCAAAGGCTATCAAAGAAAACAATCGTTATAATCAGCTGTAAAACAATGATTGGCACTGCTACAATTAATAAAGCTCGGTAAAATAATTTTCTAGGTAATAAATTTTTTATAAGTTTACTCAATCCATAAGACATAGCCCACACCTCTTAAAGTTTGTAAATATTTTGGATTTTTTGGGTCTGTTTCAATTTTTTTTCTTAACCTAGTAATTATAACATCTATAGATCTTTCTTTATCTAGGTCGATTAGCTTTCCAATATCTTCTCTTGAAAATGTTTTACCAGGGTTATTAATCATTTTTTCTAAAATAATTTTTTCTGTATTATTTATTTTGAATTCATTTTTATCTTTAATAACTAAAAGCTTATTCAAGTTGATTTTAATATTATCAAACTCAATAATTCTTTTTTGATCATTTTTTTTAGTTTTATTGAGAATATTTTTTATTCTTAATATGAGCTCTTTTGGCTCAAAAGGTTTTGGCAAATAATCATCAGCTCCAATTTCCAATCCTCCGACTCTATCTTGTGCTTCTCCTTTAGCAGTTAAAAGAATTATGGGTGTATCAATCTTAGATTTATTATTTTTAATAAATTCTAACCCACTTTTTCCAGTCATCATTACATCCAAAACAATTAAATCAAATTTAATAATTAAAATTTTTTCTTCTGCGTTTTCTGCACTATTTGAAGTTGTTACTAAAAAATTATTTTTATTTAAATATTGTTTAACTAAAGATCTAATACCATCATCATCATCTACCACTAAAATATGTGCCATAGAATTATTCATTGATTATTTTTTTTAAAACATTATCAAAATTAAGAACTTGATCAGAGCTTGAATTAAGAAGCGCACTATAAATTCTTTTTTTTTGATTTGAAAACACCTCTTCAAAAATTTTTTCCCCCTTGCCATTTAAAAAAATATGCTTCACTCTTGTATCTTGATGGTCTTTTTCAAAAAAAATAGCCTCTAGTTTAATTAAGTCTTTTAAAACTCTATTTAAACTTTGCTTAGTAATTTTTAGTTTTTTAAGTAGGGCTGAAATTGTAATTCCTTTATACATTGAAAGCAGGTGTAATACCTTATGATGTGCAATCCCAATAGAGTATTTATCCAACGTTTTCTTGGCATCTGCAAAAGATTCTCTATAGCATGTAAATAACATTTCAATCAATTGCTTCAATTGGTCATCCTTTAAATATAAAAGTTCTTTCATTAAGGTAAGTTATATTGACATATTATACATACAAAGATAATTTTAAGAAAAAATTAAATTATTTCACACATGATACCCTACGATAAAAGATCTGGTAAAATCTGGTATAATAATGACCTTGTTGACTGGGCTGATGCTAAAATCCATATTTTAAACCATGGACTTCATTACGCAAGTTGTGTTTTTGAAGGAGAAAGGGTTTATGAAAGCTCAATATTTAAATTAGAAGAGCACACTTCAAGACTTTTTTATTCTGCAAAAAGAATGGGAATGACAATTCCCTATACGGAGAATGATATAAATGATGCAAGTAATAAAATTATTTCAATTCAAAATGTAGAAAATGGATATGTAAGACCTACTGTTTGGAGAGGTAGTGAGATGATGGCAATTTCTGCGCAACAAACAAAAATTCATGTTGCTATCGCAACTTGGGAGTGGGGATCTTACTTTGACCCAAAATTAAAAGTAGAAGGAATAAAATTAAATATTTCTAATTGGAGAAGACCGGCCCCCAATACAATACCTTGGGATACAAAAGCATCAGGGCTTTATATGATTTGTACATTATCAAAGCATGAAGCAGAGCAGCAAGGTTATACCGACTCTTTAATGCTTGATCATGAGGGAAATGTAGCAGAGGCAACTGGAGCTAATATTTTTTTTAAAGATCAAAAGGGGGAAATACATACACCAATACCAGATTCTTTTTTAGATGGAATTACTAGAAGGACTGTTATTGATATTGCACAATCAAAAGGTATCAAGATTAATCAACGCAAAATTTCTCCTAGTGAATTACCAAGTTTTGTTGGGTGTTTTTTAACTGGAACAGCTGCAGAAGTAACGCCAGTTTCATGTATTGCTAATAATCAATTTAAAGTTTGTGAAACTATAATTGATTTAAATGAAAGTTATCAAGCTTTAGTTAGAAAAAAATAAAAGATTTATTTTTTATTATCCTCAGACATTGCATGATCAATACCTTTTCTTAAATAATCATAACCAGTATATAAAGTTAAAAATGCAGAAAGCCAAAGGAGAATTATACCAATAGTTTGAGCATTATAATCTTGAAAATTTAAAATTTTATTACCAGTTTCACCTGTCAGTAAAAGAGCTATAGCAACCATTTGTAAAAAAGTTTTTACTTTTGCTAAATTAGTTACTGGTAATTTAATTTGCCCTCTAGCTAAAAATTCTCTTAAGCCTGATATTAATATTTCTCTTGTAAGTATTATAATTGCAGCAATAACCTCGTAATGCCTAATTGTTCCACTCATAACAAGCAATATAAGTGCAGTAGCAACAATAATTTTATCTGCTATGGGGTCAAGTAACTCACCTAACTTAGATTCTTCACCCATCATTCTTGCTAACATTCCATCCAAAAAATCAGTGAATGAAGCAATTACAAACAATACACATGCAGTTAAGTCACCATAAAAGCCTGGCAAATAAAATGCTAGAACAAAAAAGGGTACAATTATTATCCTACCAATTGTTAAAATATTTGGAATTTTTTTAAGCATAATTATTCGTGAAAAAAGTTATATATCTTTTTTGCAACTTTTTCCTCAACACCTTCAACTGATTTAATCTCATCAAAACTTGCAGATTCTACTGATCTAGCAGAGCCAAAATGGTTTAATAGGGCTCTTTTTCTAATCGATCCAACACCATCAATTTGATCTAATAAAGATTTTGTAATTCCTTTTGCTCTTTTTGCTCTATGAGAGGTGATAGCAAATCTATGTGCTTCATCACGCAGTCTCTGCATAAAGAAGAGTGTGGGGTCATTTTTATCAAATTTAAATGATTCCCCTTTATAAAAAAAAGTTTCATCACCACTATTTCTTAATTTACCCTTAGCAATAGCAATCATAGGAAGATCGTGTAAGCCAAATTCATCCAATATCTCTTTGGCAGATGAATATTGACCTTTACCACCATCAATTAATATCAAATCAGGGAGAGTTAAATAATTTCCCTTTTCTAACATTGCTCTTTTAAATCTCCTGGTAAGAACTTCCTTTAACATTGCAAAATCATCTTGTTCAGCACCTTTTGTCTTAATATCAAATTTTCTATATCTTTTTTTAACAAATCCTTCATTTCCAAAAGTAATCATAGCACCTACACTATTGGTTCCTGATATATGGCTATTATCATAAACCTCAACTAGGTTTAGACCATTTTTAAGATCAAATTTTTTAGCCACACCATCAAATAAATTTTTGTTATTATTTGTTTCATAAATTTTTCTATTAAGTGACTCTTTGGCATTTTTTTCTGCCATAGCGATAACTTTAGCTTTAGTTCCTTTTTTTGCTACATTAATAGAAATTGTACTACTTTCTTTTTTACTTAAAGTTTCTTCAATTAATTTCTTGTCCTTAATCTCTGTATTAATAATTATTAATTTAGGAACATTTTTATTTTCATAGAATTGCATCAAGAAGGAGGACATTATTTCAGATATGTTTTGGTCAGGATCATGTTTTGGAAAATAAGCTTGGTTGCCCCAATTTTGTTTGGATCTGTAAAAAAATACCTGAATACAGGTTTTACCAGATTCTTTATAGGCAGCAATTACATCAGCATCAACTAGATTGGCTTCATTAATTCTTTGTGATGATTGAATTATATTTAAGGATTTAATTCTATCTCTAAAAATAGAAGCTCTTTCAAAATCTAGTTTTTCACTTGCCTCTTCCATTTGTTTAGATAGGTTTTTTTGTATATCTCTTGATTTGCCGGATACAAATTGAATTGCCTGATCTACTGATTTTTTATAATCTTCTTTATCAATATAATCGACACAAGGACCAGAGCATCTTTTTATCTGATAAAGAATACAGGGTCTTTTTCTATTCTTGAAAGTGCTATCATCACAAACTCGAATTTGAAATATTTTTTGAAGCATCTTAATAGTCCAATTTGCAGTTCCTGCTGAAGCAAACGGTCCAAAGTAAAATCCTTCTTTATCTTTTTTTCCCCTATGTTTTGTAACTTGTGCCCATTGGTCTTTATTACTGATGAAAACAAAGGGAAAAGACTTGTCATCTTTAAGCAATATATTGAATTTAGGTTTATGTTTTTTGATTAAATTAGCTTCTAAAAGAAGTGCTTCACTCTCATTGGCAGTAGTTGTTATCTCTAACTTAAAAGTTTGGGAGAGCATCCTAGCTGTTCTTATGATATGATTTTTTTCAGCCACATAGCTCTTTAATCTATTGGGAAGATTTTTTGCTTTACCTACATACAAAATCACATCCTTGTGATCGAGCATTCGATAAACTCCAGGACTTTTAGGAATTAATGGAAGCTCTTTTCTAATTACGTCTTTGCCTAATTCAGAGCTTTTCATGAGTTCTTTTTTTGGTAATTTGGATACCAGCAGAGGCACATTCTTTTATAATTTCTAATTTTTCAATTTGAAGCATAATTTTTCCAATTCTTTTATCTTTAAATAATACGTCAAAAACATCTTCAGCAAGTGTTTCTAAAAAATTATAATGCTTCTTTTTTGCAAGTTTTGTAATTAATTTTACAACCTGACCATAATTAACAATTGATTTAATATCTTTGTCATTTGTTGGTTTTCTATCTTCATAATCAATCTCTAAACTAAATTTTACTTTCTGTGTTTTTTCTTTTTCAAAATCATAGTAACCAAGCTTTAAATCTAGAGTTAATTCTTTAATAAGAATTTTTTTTTCGTAATTAAATAAACTTTTATTTTTATCTATTTTGACAATATTTAAATTATTTTTTTTCATTCTTTTCCAATTACATCTGGAGTTTGCCAGTTTAAACTTTGTCCACTATCTATTGCTATTACTTGACCTGTAATTGAACTGTTTTTGATAAAAAAGTCAACAGCAGAACATATGTCTTTTACATTTACCTGCTGTTTTAAAGGGGTTGCTAAATACTGCTTTTTAAAATGCATGTCAGTTTGTCTTTTATTTTTAATAGTTGGTCCAGGTGCAATTCCATTAACTTTTATGTTTGGAGCTAATTCCATAGCACTAGTTTTTGTAAGAGTGTAAAGCCCTGTTTTACTTAAAGTGTAAGAAAAGAAAAAGGGAGTTAGTTTAAAAACTCTTTGATCTATTATATTTATAATATTGTTGTTTTTACCCTTAACATTTTTTGAAAATTCTTTTGTAAGATATGCAGGTGCTTTTAAATTTACATCAACATGTTGGTTCCAACTTTTAGAAGAAAAATTTTTAAGACTGTCATTTTCAAATAACGAAGCATTATTAACCAAACAATCAAAGTATTTTAATTTTAACTTTGAAAATTTTATAATTTTTTTTAAATCTTGTTCTTTTGCAAGGTCACCTTTTACTAAGTAAACTTTTGTTTTATTTTTTGACAATTCCTTTTGTAATTTTTCAGCTTCAGATTTAGATTTATTGTAATGAATAACCATTTCAACTCCTGGACCTGAGAGTTTTTTTGCAATAGCAGCACCCATTCTTGTTGCAGCTCCAGTAATAATTATTTTGTTTGCTTCCATTTTTTCTTACCTTTTTGTGCTCTTGTACCAGGTAAGCCCATTGTTGATCTACCTTTTGGATATGTTCTATTTTCTTGGTTATAGTGTTTTATTTTTGGGTTTAAAACAATTTCTAACTCTGATGCTTCTAAATTTCTTATTTCATCTCTAATTTTACCAGCTTCTTCAAATTCAAGGTTTGTGGCTGAATCTTTCATTCTTTTGTTGAGCATCTTTAGGTGTTTCTTTAAATTTCCACCAATATTGTCTCCAGTACCTACTTTTAAATAATCCTTATCATAAACGTTCTGCAACACATCGCTGATTTCTTTCTTAATAGAAACAGCATCAATATTATGCTTTTTATTATAGGCAACCTGAATTGATCTTCTTCTATCCGTTTCTTGAATTGCTTTTTTTATACTTTTAGTTTCTTTATCTGCATAAAGAATAACTCTTCCTTCTAAGTTTCTTGCAGCTCTTCCAATAGTTTGAACTAAAGAAGTTTCGGATCTTAAAAATCCTTCTTTATCAGCATCTAAAATTCCAACTAATGCACATTCTGGAATATCTAGTCCTTCTCTTAAAAGGTTAATTCCCACTAAGACATCGAAAACACCAAGCCTTAAATCCCTCATGATTTCTATTCGCTCCAATGTATCAATATCTGAGTGTAAATATCTAACCCTAATACCATTTTCATGAAAATATTCCGTTAAATCCTCAGCCATTTTCTTAGTTAAAGTTGTGACCAAAACTCTAAAATTTTTATCTATTGTTTTTTTGCACTCATGCATCAAGTCATCAACTTGATTTTTGGCAGGTTTTATCTCAACAGGTGGATCAATTAGACCAGTAGGCCTTATTATTTGTTCAACAAATTTACCCTTAACTTGTTCTAATTCCCAGGGACCGGGCGTTGCTGATACAAAAACTGTTTGGGTTCTCATTGCATCCCATTCTTCAAATTTAAGAGGTCTATTGTCCATGCAAGAAGGTAATCTAAAACCATATTCAGCAAGATTACTTTTTCTAGATCTGTCTCCTTTGTACATACCATTTAATTGAGGAACTGTTACGTGGCATTCATCCACAAAAATAAGAGTATTGTCAGGAAAGTATTCAAATAGAGTGGGAGGTGGTTCTCCTGGTTTTCTTCCAGATAAAAAACGAGAATAGTTTTCAATACCAGCACAAGACCCTGTTGCTTCAATCATTTCTAAATCAAACTTAACTCTTTCTTCTAATCTTTGTGCTTCAAGTAATTTATTTTGTTCTTTGAATTTTTTTAAAGTTACTTCTAATTCTCTTTTAATTTTAATAATTGCTTGTTCGATAGTTGGTTTGGGAGTGATATAATGACTATTAGCATAAACTTTTATTACATCTAAATCTTGTATTAGATCTCCTGTTAAGGGATCAAATTCTTCTATTTTTTCTAGTTTATCACCAAATAAACTTAATCTCCATGCTCTATCTTCAAAGTGTGAGGGAAATATTTCAAGATATTCTCCTCGAGCCCTAAAAGTTCCTCTATAAAAACTCTGATCATTTCTTTTGTATTGTAAATTTACTAAAGTTTTTATTAGTTGCTCTCTGCTGTATTCATAATCTTTCTTTAAACTCAACGTCATCTTGCTGTAAGCCTCAACAGATCCTAGACCATAGATACAAGAAACACTTGCAACAATAATTACGTCATCTCTCTCTAATAGTGATCTAGTAGCTGAGTGACGCATACGATCAATTTGTTCATTAATAGATGCTTCTTTTTCAATATAAGTGTCAGACCTTGGAACATAAGCTTCTGGTGTATAGTAATCATAATAAGATACAAAATACTCAACGGCATTGTCTGGAAAAAAAGATTTCATCTCTCCATAAAGCTGTGCAGCTAGTGTTTTGTTAGGAGCAAGTATTAGAGCTGGTCTATTAGTTTTTTCAATTACTTGGGCCATTGTAAAAGTTTTTCCAGAACCTGTTACACCAAGCAAAACTTGGTTTAATTCTTCTTTATTTGCACCCTTAACTAATTGTTTTATTGCTTCTGGCTGATCACCGGCAGGTTTAAAATCTGTAACAAGTTTAAACTTTTTTCCACCTTCTAGTTTCTGGTGAATTTCAGGATTTTTGCTCTGTATATCTGTAATTAAATCTTGATAAGTATTTTGCATTATCTATAAAACTATTAGAATAAAAATATATTTCAATGAGCATTATATCAGACAGTCTAAAAAAGATTAAACCATCGCCAACTATTGCTGTAACTCAAAAGGCAAGAGAGTTAAAAGCTGCAGGAAAAGACGTTATAGGTTTAGGAGCAGGAGAGCCTGACTTTGATACACCAGATAATATCAAACAAGCGGCTATAAAAGCCATTAATGACGGTGATACCAAATATACAGCCGTTGATGGAACTGCTGCCTTAAAAGATGCCATTGTTAAAAAATTTAAAAGAGAAAACAATTTAGACTACACAACTGATCAAATCACAGTTGGTGCTGGTGGAAAACATGTAATTTATAATGCCATGATGGCAACCCTAAATGAAGGAGATGAGGTCATTGTTCCCGCGCCTTATTGGGTTTCTTATCCTGACATGGTTTTATTAGCTGGTGGAACTCCAATTATTTTAGAGTGTAATGAAAAACAAGGATTTAAAATTAATCCAGCTGAATTAGAAAAATCTATAACACCAAAAACAAAGTGGATAATATTAAATTCACCATCAAATCCAACTGGTGCTTGTTATACTGAAGGTGATATTAAAGAAATTGCAAATGTTTTAACTAAACATCCTCACGTCCATATTTTAAGTGATGATATTTATGAGCACGTAACGTACGAAGGATTTAAATTTTTTACCATTGCCCAAATTGATAGTTTGAAAGAAAGAGTTCTTACAATGAATGGTGTAAGTAAAGCTTACTCAATGACTGGCTGGAGAATAGGGTATGCGGCTGGTCCTAAAGAAATTATTAAAGCAATTGCTAAAATACAATCACAATCAACAACAAATCCATCTTCAATTAGTCAAGCTGCAGCTGTTGAAGCTTTAAATGGAACTCAAGATTTTATAAAAGAGAGAGCAATTTCATTTCAAGAAAGAAGAAACTTTGTTGTTAAAGCATTAAATGAAATAGATGGAATTGAATGTTTAAATCCAGATGGAGCATTTTATGTTTTTCCAAGCTGCAAAGGGTTAATTGGAAAAAAAGATACAAACGGAAAAGAACTTAAGACAGATACTGATTTTGTTCAGTCTTTATTAGAGAATAGTGGTGTAGCAGTTGTTCAAGGATCTGCATTTGGTTTAGAAGGTTTCTTTAGAATATCTTATGCAACTTCTATGGAAAATCTTAAAAAAGCTTTAGAAAAAATATCTTCTTTTTGTAAAAGTCTTAATTAGGTTTTTGCTTTCCCCACATCTCAAAATATTTACCTTTTTCTAGCAATAAACTCTCATGCGTCCCTTGTTCAATAATAGCACCCTGATCAAGAACAATAATATTATCAGCATTTGCAGCTGTAGATAGTCGGTGAGCAATTATTAAAGTTGTTTTACCTTTAGAGACATTTTCTAGATTTTTTTGAATTTCCTTCTCTGTACTAGTATCCAATGCAGATGTTGCCTCATCAAAGAAAAATATTTTAGGATTTTTTAGAATAGTTCTTGCAATAGCAACTCTCTGTTTCTCTCCACCAGATAATTTTAACCCTCTTTCTCCTACAATTGTTTCATAACCATCTGGTAAAATTGTTATAAAATCATGTATATCTGCATTTTGGGCAGCACTAATAACCTCTTCTTTAGTAGCACCAGTATTACCGTAAGCTATATTATAATAAATTGTGTCATTAAATAAGACAGTGTCTTGTGGGACTACACCAATAATTTTTCTTAAAGAGTTTTGAGAAATTTTATTTACATTTGTATTGTTAATAAAAATATTTCCCTCTTTTGGATCATAAAACTTGAATAACAGTCTACTTATTGTTGATTTACCAGCACCCGTTGGTCCTACGATGGCTACTTTTTTTCCATTAGGAACAGTAAATGAAATATTTTTAATGATAGTTCTTCTTATATCGTAATCAAAACTAATGTTTTCAAATCTAATTTCCGCATCGTTACTTTGGGGTATATCCTCAAGATCATCATTTGTTGTTGGAGCAACTTCTAATAAGCTAAACATGTTTTCCATATCAGTTAGTGCTTGCCTAATTTCTCTATAGACAGAACCCAACCAATTCAATGGCTGATATAATTGGAGCATGTAGGCATTAATTACAACAAACCCACCAATATTAATCTCTCCACTTTTGATCCCATAAACTGACATCACTAACATAATAGTAATACCCACCATTATGATAAATGTTTGGGCTATGTTTAACAGTGAAAGAGAATGTCTACTTTGATTTGCTGCTAACTCATATTCTTCTAATGATTGATCAAGTCTATTAGCTTCAAAGGCCTCATTGTTAAAATATTTAACTGTCTCAAAGTTCAATAAACTATCAATCATCTTAGTGCTGACATCGTTATCAGCTTGGTTCATTCTTTTTCTAAATACATTTCTCCATTCAGTAATCTTAAAAGTTAAGAAAGAATAAAGGCCAATAGTTACAAGTGTTACAACAGCATACCATGGACCATATAGATAAAATAAAATCCCAGAAACCAAGAACACTTCAAAGAAAGTAGGGGCAATATTAAACAAGACATATCTTAGAAGAAAATCTATTCCTTTAGTTCCTCTGTCTATATATTTTGCTAGTGCACCTGTTTGTCTATTTAAATGAAATTGTAAAGAGAGATTGTGAAGATGTTGGAACATTGTCAAAGATATTTGTCTAATAGAATGCTGGGAAACTTTTGAAAATAAGGCGTCTCTAATTTCAACAAATGTGAAAGCAATTACTCTAGTTACACCATAGCCAACTACTAAAGCTATTGGTACCAGCATAAATAAATTAATGCCTGAACTTAATTCTGTCAGAGAGTTTACCGCACTACCCAATACTAAAGGAGTGCTGACACTTGCTATTTTTGCTAAAACTAAAGCAACAACTGCAAAACTAACTCGTATCCTTAAATCTTTTCTTTTTTTAGGCCACAAATAAGGAAGCAACAGTTTAAAAGTCTTAATGTATTTACCCTTTTTCACAATCTAGATATAACTGATTAGTAATAATTTGTTACAAGCAAATTAGACTTTATAATGAATTAAAAAATGATATTTAAACTAAAAAAGCAATAAGGAGATATAAATGTTAAGTGTATATTTGGCAGGTGAAATTCACAGTAATTGGCGAGAAGAAATCATTCAACTTTGTGAAAAAGAGAAATTAGATGTTAAATTTACATCTCCCGTAACTGATCATGAGGCCTCTGACAATTGTGGTGTAGAAATTCTTGGAGTTGAAGAAAAAAATTTTTGGAAAGATAGAAAAGGTGCTAATATTAATTCTATTCGAACCAAAAAATCTATTCAAGATTGTGATGTAATTATTGTTAAGTTTGGAGAAAAATTTAAGCAATGGAACGCAGCTTTTGATGCCGGTTATGCTACAGCACTTAATAAATCTATGATTGTTATTCATAACGATGATCATCAACATGCCCTTAAAGAAGTGGATGGTTCTGCTGCTGCTGTTGCTTCAGATCAAAAACAAGCTTTTCGAATATTGAAATATATATTGGAAGGTTCTTTAAAGTAGGTCAAGTTATAATGAAAACAGCATTATTATTTGGGTCATCTGGTTTAGTTGGAGGGCATCTTCTTAATCAATTAATTAAAGATAATAATTACTCTAAAATAAAATTATTTGTTCGTTCAGTTCCTGAAATTAGCGATCCAAAAGTAGAGGTTATTAAAACTAATTTTAGTCATTTACAAAATCACAAAGAAGATATCAAAGGAGATGACTGCTTCTTTTGTATTGGTACAACAAAAAAAAATTCCCCTGATAAAGATGAATATAAAAGAGTTGAACTTGATATTCCTAAAGAAATTGCAAAAATTGCAAAATTAAATTTGGTTAACTCATTTATTTTTGTCTCTGCATTATATGCAAACCCCAAGAGCTCAGGAGAATATATAAGATTTAAAGGACTAGTTGAAGAAGGGTTAAAAGAACTTAATTTTCCAAAACTTGGAATAATGAGACCATCTTTTTTAATAGGTAATAGAAAAGAAAAGAGAGTAAGTGAAATAATAGGTATTTTTGTATTTAAGTTACTTTCTCCATTGCTTTTAGGTCCTTTAAAGAAAATGAAACCTATTCATTCCGAGACAGTTGCAAAAACTATGATTAGAGCTGCAAATGAAAACTTAGAAAAAAATACCTTCGAATTGAATGAAATCGTTGAATTAGTTTTAAACTAACCCTAATCTCACAACAGATTTAGCAGTTTCAGATATACAACCTTTTGCAGGATTAAATTTTAACCCTAATAACTCTTCGGCATAGGTTGTGTCAGTTTGCATTACAATTTCAAGGTCTGGAATCAAAGTTTTAGCACTCGAGTCAAATAAACTAATTAATTTAACCATAAAATTTGGTAATTCTTTTTTGGGAAGTTTTTTTGCATATTCAGGCATTGCTTCAGCCATTATTTGGGATAACTCAATTAGTTTTTTTACTTCTTTTCCAACAATTAATCTTCTACCACCAACCTTGGTATTTCCAATACAAGCAACATGTGCTTTTGCAACATCTTTTACATCCGAAATCAAAATTCCCCATTTAGGTGCTGCTGGAAATTTGCCTTTTAGAAACTGTCTAACATATTCAATTGAAGTTCCTCCCTTTTTATCAAGAGCGTCACCAAATACTCCACCAGGATTAATCATAGTTAATTTATTTTTTAATCCTTTACTCTCCATTAGTTCCCACGCTGCTTTTTCAGCTTTTGTTTTTGATAAAAAGTAATCGTTTACTCCCTCTTTCCAGTTTTCATCTGTCCAATCATTTTCGTTAAATGAATATGGATTACTTCTGTTAGGTTTTCTAAACATGGCTGCAATTGAAGAGGTGACTATAAATTGTTCAACATCAGCATTTAAACCTGCATTTAAAACTCTCAGTGTTCCATCTACAGCAGGGGCTAATAAACTATTTCTATTATTAGAAACTTTAAAAGGAAATGGAGATGCAAGATGCATTATATATTTACAATCTTTAGCAGCCTCAACCCAACCATCATCTTTTAAAAGGTCTAATTCAACAAAAGATAATTTATCTATAGAAGCATGCTGACTTATAGTTTCTTTAGTTTGTTCAATTAAAGCATTATTTCTAACAGTTCCTAGAACTTCATATCCAGCATTTAATAATTCTATTGCTGTATGTTTTGCAATCCATCCACTTATTCCAGTTAATAATACTTTATTTGTCATTTTGTTGATCCTTTTAATTAAATTTATGTTTTGGTACATATGGACATAAATAATCTTTTATCAACTAATTATAAACTTACTAGTCACTTCAAAGTTACTTAAATCATGACTGGTCATTTTTTGTTATTAGTTTACAAAAGTGATGAAAATAAAATATATAATTAATTAAAAAAAGAGAAATATGAAACTTATATTAAATATGGAAGTAGAAAATTGGGATACATTCAATAAAGTGTATGTCTTAGGAGATAACACTAATAGAGAAAATGCTGGAATAAAAAAGATCTTCATTGGACACGAAGAAGATAAACCAACAAAAGTTCATGCTATTTTTGATATACCCCACACAAATGCTATGCGTGAATACATGGATAATCCGGAAGCAAAAAAAATGGCGCAGGAATCTGGAATTAAGTTTGAAACTTTATTTGGAGTAAATTGTAAAGATTAATAATAAAAAAAAATGGAAAAAATTAATCAAAAACAATCATGTCCTTTTTCAAACGTTATGGAATTATTAGGTGGGAAATGGAAAATTTTTATTATCCTGAGAGTCTATGAAAATAAGAAAATAAGATTTAATGAGCTTAAAAAAATAGTAACTAATATCAGTTCCCAAGTTTTGGCAAGAAAACTTGATGAAATGAGAAAAGATGGTTTGGTTGTTAAAATTATTAATAAATCTCAAAACGTAGAATATAAATTAAGTGAATTTGGAAATTCAGCAATACCAATAATATCTGCTTTAAAAAAATGGAGCTTAGGTAGAAAAAAAGAAATTTCAAAAATAGTTCAATTAACTAAGTAACATTATTTTTGACTGAAGATCCTTTTAAGCTTTTGTTTCTAGTATTTTGATTTTTTTATTCCTTGTATGACTTCTCTTAATTGATCATATTCTTTACAATTACAATTTTCTAAAATTTTTAGCCTCTCTTTTGCAAGACCAATACGATTTGTAACCACATATAATTCACCCAAGTATTCGTTTATTCCAACATGATTTGGCTCGATTGCCAACCCTTCAAGGTAAAATTTTTCCCCATTTTCATAATCACCAAGTTTTCTTGTAGTAAAACCTAAGTAATTTAAAGTATTAGGGCTATTTGGTTTTTTCTTATTTGATATAGTTAATAATTTAAGAGCTTTTTCATATCTTTTATTTGCTTTTTTAATCTTGTCTTTTTTTTCATACTTTTTGGCTAATTTAATATGAGCAACTGCTTTATCATAATTTGTTTTAGTTTTAGAACTGTCATTAGAGTTATCACTTGAGCCTGCTGAATAAGAATTTACCGACAGTATCAGCAGTAGCAAAAAAGTAAAAAATATTTTTTTAATCATTAGTTAATGTATAATTGTCTAATATAAATTTTAAAGTCTAATTAGAAATTTTAATGACGCAGTAATATTACTGTTGATTCAAGATCTTTTTAGCTGGATCTGTCTTTCTTATCCAAGATTTGGGAATAGAATTAACACCTTTTAAAGCTGCAAAATAAGCTCCAATGAAATTAACTCTTGAGCAGTTACAGCCACCAGCTTTAATTGTTCTTAAAATAGCACCTTTATAACTTGATGAATTAATAATTGAATGAATTGAACTGTTAAATGTTCCAGGATAACTACAGGCCATTCCTAATTTTTTAACTACAATTGGGTGCGGTTTTGATTTTAATCTTTTAACTTTTTTAATGTCTTCGATAACATTTTTAAAATATGAATTTTTTTTAAACTTTTTTAAGAATTCATTTATGGGATCTTTAGCGCCCTTTAGAGCCAAATCTATTAGATGAAACTTAGCTAAAGCATACTTAAGGCTTATTTTTGAAACAGTAACTGTAGAAATAATCTTTTTTAAACTATTAAAATTATAGCCATATAAAAAATAGGGTAGAGCAGCACAATAACCATCAGACTCGTTTACTTTAGCACCACCAGTAAATTTCTTTTTAGTTCTAATGTTTTTAACTGTTTCAATTATATTTTGGTGTATCCAAGGTCCTTTAATTATGCCTCGCCAATCTTTAACTTTTCTATATTTAGCTCTTAGATTAAGATTTTTCCAATAAATGCTTCCTGGACCAAAGTTTTTAGTAATATTTTTTTTAAATCTTTCTTCTATATTCTCATGTCCTTCAATCAATGTCTGAAACATGACTTGACCTATTTGATTATAACCCGAAACTTTTCCAGTTTTAATATTATAAAAAGGACTTTTATTTTTTTTTAAGAAAGTAAAATCTTTCTTTCCCTCAATATAAGTTAGTAATTTCTTTTGATTATAAACCCAATGTAAAGGTCTTGCTGCAGCATCAGCAACAGTTGCTCCCAAGAACACATGTAAATTATTTTTCACTTTGATTAATGTGATAAATGTTTTTCAGCTTCAAGTGCTGCCATACAGCCCATTCCAGCTGCAGTAACTGCTTGTCTAAAAGTTTTATCCTTAACATCACCTGCAGCATATACCCCAGGGATATTAGTTTCTGTAGAATCGGGTTTAGTAATTAAATAACCTTCTTTATCCATCTCTAATTGTTCTTTAAATAAAGCTGTTGCTGGATCATGACCAATTGCAATAAATAAGCCATGAACTTTAATTTCTTCAATTTTATTAGTTTTTAAATTTTTAACTTTAATCGCTGTAACATTTTTAGGTTCGCTATCCCCAATAACCTCTTCAACAGCACTATCCCAAATTATTTCAATTTTTTTATTTTCCATTAATTTTTTCTGAAGTAATTTTTCTGCTCTTAAAGTATCTCGTCTATGAATTAATTTTACTTTTGATGCAAATTTTGTAAGAAACATTGCCTCTTCTACTGCTGCATTTCCACCACCAACAACTGCCACAACTTTTTCTTTAAAGAAAAAACCATCACATGTTGCACACGCTGAAACACCAAAGCCTCTATATGCTTGTTCTGATTCTATATTCAGCCATCTTGCCTGAGCACCTGTAGAAATAATTATGCTATCTGCAGTATATTTTTGTCCACTATCACCAACTGCTTCAAAGGGTGTAGATTTTAAATTTACTGATCCGATATGATCTTCAATCATTTCTGTACCAACTGCTTTTGCTTGGTCTCGCATTTGATCCATTAACCATGGACCTTGAATTACATCTGAAAAACCTGGGTAATTTTCCACGTCTGTTGTTGTAGTTAATTGTCCACCTGGTTCAGAGCCGTATACTAAAACAGGGCTTAGCATTGCTCGGGCAGCATACACAGCTGCTGTATAGCCAGCTGGACCCGACCCTATTATTAACACTTTTGTGTGTTTAATTGGATTTTCACTCATGCAGAAGTTATATAAGGATAAATGACAAAATTAAAAGGGTTATTATTAACAGAGGGCATGCACGGCATGATTAGCCAAGTTGAAGGCTTAGCTAAAGCTCTTGATTTAGATTTTATACACGAGAAAATTGAACTTAATAACTTTTGGAAATTATTCCCGCCAAAATTAACACCCGTTCAAGATTTTGTTTTTAAAAATAAGATTAATAGTGAGTTTGATATTGTTATTTCATGTGGAAGAAAAAGTGTAATTCCATCAATTTATTTAAAGAAAAAATTTAAGAGTAAAATCATAAATATTCATATTCAAGAACCTAAGGTCTCATTAGATAATTTTGATTTTGTAGTTGTGCCTGAACATGACGGCCTTAAAGGAAGCAACGTGCTAACGAGTAAAGGCGCAGTACATTATTTAACAAATGGTGAATTAGATGAAAATGAAAATTATTTAAAATCTAGAATTAGTACTGAAAAAAAAGTTGTTACTTTGATATTGGGAGGACCTACTAGATATTATGATTATAATAATCAGGTTATAGATAGTCTTTTTTCAAAAATTGAACACAATTTTTTAAAAAATAATTATCAATTAATTGTTGTTCCTTCCATGAGAACTCCTCAAGATTTAATTGAAAAAGCTAAAAATTATTTTGATACAGATCAGATTGTGATCCCAAATGTTGATAAAAAAGCATACCTTTCTTCGTTAAAAATATCAGACCATATAGTTGTTACTTGTGATTCTACCTCAATGATTTCAGAAGCTGCAATTACTGGAAAGCCAATTTATGTGGCTCAAATGCCTGCGATTAAAAATAATAAAAGGTTTAAAAGTTTTTTTAATTTATTTGAGTCTTTAAATATAATAAAAGAATTAAATAATACTGTTGAAAGCTGGACTTATACTAAATTAAATGAAACTAAAAAAATAGCTGATCAAATAAGAGAAAAAATAAAACAACATGACTTTTCTTAATTCAATTTTAAATAACTCTAAGGAACATAATGATCCCTTTAATCATTGGGAATACAACGATGCTTTAACCGATGAAGCAATTGAAGAAATTATTAAAGCTGACATACCAGATGTTAGTAAGAATAATTTAACTTATGATGGCACAAGAGCAATTGATGGTGGTGCAGCTGAATTTAGAGAGGGGATAGCTTCAGGTGGTGAAGCAATGAAATTTAGATGTTTTGTAACTAAAGAAAATGAAAAAAAATTTCCAAACTTAGTAAAATTTATTAAAGAACTTCAATCCAAGGAAGTTCATGGAACTATTTCAAAAATGATCGATAGAGATTTATCAAACTCATATGTCAGAGTTGAAGTTATCTGTGATCGAGAAGGTTTCTGGTTAAAACCTCATTGTGATATTAAAGAAAAATTAATGTCAGGATTAATATTTATAAATAATGCTAACGAATCTGAGGATTTAGGAACAGATTTTTATAATGAAAAATTAAAGAAAGTAAAAACAGTGCCTTACAAAAATAATTATGGATATCTTTTTACAAGTGGGCCAAATACTTGGCATGGGATGGAAAAGAAAAAAATAGTTAAAGAAAGACGCTGTTTACAAGTTAATTATGTTTCTTTTCCTACAGATTGGAAAGTTTTTTAATTAAATTTAAGATTTTTACTAGTATTTTTTTTTTATAACTTTACTGTTTCATAAAAAGTGAATTATGGAAATTGTAACTAAAATTGCACCTTTTTGTTTAGCACTGATTATGCTAGGGCTAGGTCTTGGACTTTCAATTAAAGATTTCACCAGAATACTAAGATATCCAAAAAATTTTTTGGTTGGATTTTTTTTACAATTAATAATTTTACCAATAGTTGCTTTAGGGGTAGCTTTAATACTAAACTTACATGCTCCAATTGCTGTTGGTTTAATGATTATAGCAGCAGCTCCAGGTGGTGTAACATCAAATGTATTAACTAAGTTTGCTAATGGTGATGTAGCATTATCCATTTCTTTAACTGCTATTGTTAGCTTAATTAGTATTATATCCGTACCTTTTATAATAATTACATCTGCGGATATTTTAGGAGTTTTTATATCCACCACTATTTCAATGACTGGAATTGCTCTAAAAATGGCACTAGTGGTTACAGTGCCAGTTATTATTGGAATGGTTTTTAGAGGTTTTGCAGAAAACTTTATTTTATCTAAATTTAATATCATTAACAAAATAACAGGTTGGTTATTTGTGGTTGTCTTTGCAGCAATATGGATTGAAGAAAAAGATAATATCTTAACTTATCTTATTGAGGCTGGTTTAGCAGTATTAATTTTAAATGTTGTGATGATGACCTTAGCATATGTAGTTGCTAAAAAGTTTGTATCAGGAATTCCTCAACAAAAATGTATTACATTAGAGTGTGGTTTACAAAATGGGACCTTAGCAGTGTTTGTTGCAACATTAATTTTTGATGATATGGCCTACATGATGCCAACAGCAGCTTATGCACTTACTATGTATATAACTGGCTTTATCTTTATTTATATTTCAAGAAAATCTAATTAAGAATTAATAACTTTAATTTAGTTAAAACCATATACAAAAATTTACTTAAAGTTTTTATATTTTCATCTTATATTTTAGAAACCATTTTAATTATAACTACAGTTAAATTCAAATATCTTGAAAAGCAGGAGATCGTCAAAGAAAGATGATTTATACAAGCTATTTACGTCTCTTTTCTGACAGATTGAAAAATTAAGTAGTATTAAATTTAAAGAGACTTGTATCTATCACCACCGATAGAGCGTACACTTAGTTTTTTTAGATATTGCCAGATAATTTTACACTTCATTAATTAGGCAACAATTTTTTAGAAAACAACTTTATTAGAAGAGTGCATCATTCATGCTTTTTTGCGTGGGTTATGTGTTGGATTTATTATGATTATAAAAGATATAGCTAAACAAGGAATTCCAGAAATAGGTAATATTTTACCTTTAAAAAAAAATAATATTATTCCAATAAAAATTAATAAGTCGATAGAAATAGTCGTAGTCCCTAACTTTGGAGAGTTAAATTCGCATCAAGATAATGTTGGAATTATTCTAGAGGAAAAAAATGTTCTAAGGATTTTATCTAAACGATATAAAAATGTTTTAATTACTGAAATTAATTCAGAAGAAGATCTTGAAGCTCTAGTTAAAAGAAAGCCTGATTTAGTATTCTCTGGTGTTAAGTATTTCTTTTTTAATAATAGGAAAATATGGCTAAATGATTATTTAGAAATGTTTGAAATTCCATATATCGCCTCAAGTAAAGCAGCTCTTGATAATGAAAGTGATAAAAATAGAGCAAAGAAGATTATGCAAAAAAACAATATTAGAACTGCAGATTTTTTTATAACAAACCCAGGTGAATATTTAACAGAAAGTTCAATTCCAATAAAATTTCCCCTTTTTATAAAACCAGTAACAGGTGGAGATAGTAGAGGAGTTGATAAAAATTCAATTGTATTTAATTTTGAAGATTTTACATCAAAAGTATTAGATATTAAGACAAAACAAAACTCACCTTCTTTAGTTGAAACATATTTAGCAGGAAAAGAATATAGTGTTGGCATTTTTGAAGATAGCATTGATGGAACTTTAAGAGCTATGCCAATTGAAATTATTGTAAAAGAAAATGTAGACGGTCATTGTATTCTTGATTTTAATGTAAAAAAAAATGATGAAGAGAGTGTAATTCTTGTTTCTGATGTTGTAGTTTTTGAAAAAATTTCAAAACTTGCAAAAGATTCGTTCAAAGCTTTAGGTGGAAAATCTTTAGGTAGAATAGATATTAAAATGGATCACTTGGGTGTTCCTCATTTTATAGAAGCAAATTTAATGCCAGGTCTTCGAAAAGGTTATTTTTATAGATCATGTGTGCTAAACCTTGATATGAGTTATGAAGATATGATTTTCAGTATTGCAAATACTGGTTTGTCTTCACATTAAATATCTTGAAGTGCAGTTACTGTAATCTCTTTTGTTTTTAAAGATCTAATTCCCATTAAGCAAGCTTGAGCAGTAGACATGTTTGTACAATAAGGAACTTTATTACCTAGTGTTGCTCTTCTTAAAGCCATTGCGTCATGAAGACGATGTTCACTATTTCCACCACCCGTATTAATTACAAGTGCAATTTTTTTAGAATTTAGTACATCAACAATGTGAGGTGATCCTCCACTAACCTTGTTTATTGTTTTGCATTTTATTCCGTGTTTACGAATGTACTCTGCAGTTCCATCTGTTGCACATAAAGTAAAATTTAATTTTATTAATTGTTTTGCTAGATCTACACCTTCATCTTTATGACCATCTTTAAGAGAGATAAATGCTAGACCTTTTGTTGGTAATGAGTTTGAAGCAGCAATTTGGCTTTTTGCATAAGCCATTCCAAAATCTTTATCAAATCCCATTACTTCACCTGTTGATTTCATCTCAGGGCCCAATAATAAGTCACTATTTGGAAATTTATTGAAAGGAAATACAGCTTCTTTAACTGCAAATAGATTTTTGTTTTTACCTTTTAAGTTAAATTTAGATAATTTTTCACCAGTCATTACACGTGATGCAATTTTAGCAAGAGGAAGACCTTTTGCTTTAGATACAAAAGGAACTGTTCTGCTTGCTCTTGGATTTACTTCAATTACATAAATTTCATCATTTTTAATGGCAAATTGAATGTTCATAAAACCCTTAACATTTAAAGCTAAAGCTAATTTTTTTGTTTGAACTTCTATTTCAGTTATCAGCTTTGGTTTAATAGATATGGGAGGCAAACTACATGCAGAATCTCCTGAGTGAATACCTGCTTCTTCAATGTGTTGCATGATACCTGCAACAAATACTTGCTTACCATCAGATATAGCATCAACATCAACTTCCATTGCGTGGCTAATAAACTTATCTATTAATATTGGATTATCTTCTGCAGCTTTAAATGCTTCTTCTACAAAGTTTTTTAATTGACTTTTCTCATGAACAATTTCCATTGCTCTACCACCTAATACATAAGAAGGTCTAACCATTAAAGGTAGGCCAATTTTTTCAGCAATTTGAATGGCTTGCTTGTAAGTTTTAGCAATACCACTTTCTGCTTGTTTTAATTTTAATCTATCAAGTAATTTTCTAAATCTATCTCTATCTTCAGCTAGATCAATTGAGGTGTACTGTGTACCTAAAATCGGAAGCTTGTTGTCATGTAGAAATTTTGCAAGTCTTATAGGGGTTTGTCCACCAAACTGAGCGATGATACCCACAAGGTTTCCTTTTTGCTGTTCTTTTTTAATAATATTATAAACATACTCTTCTTTAAGAGGTTCAAAATAAAGCCTATCACTTGTATCGTAGTCTGTTGAAACTGTTTCAGGATTACAGTTAATCATTATAGTTTCAAAACCACTATCTTTAAGAGCATAACTTGCTTGGCAACAACAATAATCAAACTCAATACCTTGACCTATACGGTTTGGTCCACCCCCTAAAATTATAATTTTTTTTCTTGAAGAAGGCTCTGCTTCACATTCTGTATTTAGCGCATAATTTCTTTGATATGTTGAATACATGTAAGGAGTGAATGATTTAAATTCAGCAGCACAGGTGTCTACTTTTTTGTAAACTGGTAATACTTTTAAAGCAGTTCTCTTTTTTCTAACAAGATCTTCAGAAATTTTAGTAATTTCTGATAATTTTTTATCAGAAAAACCTATTGATTTAATTCTGTTAAACTCATTATAATCTTTAGGAAGACCTCTTTTTTGTATTTTATTTTCTTCATCAACAATTTCTTTTATTTGTTCTAAAAACCAAGGGTCTATCTTACAAAGTTGGTGAATTCTTTTAATGTTTATTTTTTTTCTAAACGCCTCAGCAGCTAATAATATTCTATTTGGAATATTTTTTTTAAGTTCTTTTTCTATTTCTTTTTTATTTAGTTGAAAAATTCGATCTAAACCTGAAAAGCCAATTTCAAGAGAAACCAATGCTTTTTGAAGAGATTCTTTAAAGTTTCTCCCAATCGCCATCGCTTCACCAACTGATTTCATTGAAGTTCCAAGAACCGCTTCAGATGTTGAGAATTTTTCAAAGGTAAACCTTGGTATTTTTGTTACCACATAATCAATACTTGGTTCAAAAGAAGCAGGTGTTGTTTTAGTAATTTCATTTTTTAATTCATCAAGGGTGTAACCAACTGCTAGTTTTGCAGCAACTTTTGCAATTGGAAACCCTGTTGCTTTAGAGGCAAGAGCTGAAGATCTTGATACTCTTGGGTTCATTTCAATAATAACCATTCTGCCATCTTTGGGATTGATTGCAAATTGAACATTTGAACCACCTGTTTCTACTCCAATTTTTCTAAGACAAGCAATTGAGGCATTTCTCATAACTTGGTATTCTTTATCCGTAAGTGTTAGAGCTGGTGCAACTGTAATTGAATCTCCAGTGTGAATTCCCATTGGGTCAATGTTTTCAATAGAACAAATAATGATACAGTTGTCTTTTTTATCTCTGACAACTTCCATTTCAAATTCTTTCCAACCCTCAAGGCATTCTTCAATCAAAATTTGGTTAACAGGGGATTCGTGCAAACCATCTTTAACTATTTTAAGATATTCTTTTTCAGATTTTGCAATTCCTCCACCCAAACCACCCAAAGTAAAAGCAGGTCTAATGATTGCAGGCAACCCAATTTGTTTTAAAGCTTTTGCAGCATCTCTAACATGATTTACCACTTTAGATTTTGGTAAATCTAAACCAATATCTAGCATGTTTTTTCTGAATTTTTTTCTATCCTCCGCATTAGAGATTGCCTTAGAATTTGCACCGATTAATTCAATTTTATATTTTTTAAGAATTCCTTTTTTCTCCGCCTCCATTGCTAAATTCAAAGCAGTTTGGCCGCCCATTGTTGGTAAAATTGCATCTGGTTTCTCTTTTTTTAAAATTTTTTCTAATACCTCTAAAGTTATAGGCTCAATATAAGTTTTATCTGCAACACCAGGGTCTGTCATGATCGTTGCTGGATTAGAGTTAATTAAAATAACTTTATAACCTTCATCTTTAAGAGATTTACAGGCTTGTGTCCCTGAGTAGTCAAACTCACATGCTTGACCTATGATAATTGGTCCAGCACCAACGATTAGTATAGTTTTAAGATCTTTTCTTTTTGGCATTTTTTTTTATGTTGTTAATAAATTCTTCAAATAAGTAAACACTATCTTGTGGCCCTGGGTTTGATTCAGGGTGATATTGAACAGAAAAAACAGGTTTATTTTTTAATCTAATTCCTTCAATGCAATTATCAAATAAAGATTTATGAGTTACTTCAATATTTTTTGGTAATGTTGCTCTTACAATTTCAAAGCCATGATTTTGACTCGTGATTTCGACATTATCTTTAATTAAGTTTTTAACTGGATGGTTAGCACCTCTATGACCTAGTTTCATTTTTTTAGTTTTTGCACCAAGTGCTAGGGCTAGAATTTGATGACCAAGACAAATACCAAAAATAGGTAAATTATTTTTGATTAATTCTTTAATGATTTCAATTGCATATTTACCAGTTGCTGCGGGATCTCCTGGACCATTAGATAAAAAGATCCCATTTGGCTTTAATTTAAGGATGTCTTTCGTACTCGTTTTGCATGAAACTACTGTTACTTTACAATTAAGATCTGAGAAATATCTTAGGATATTTTTCTTAATTCCGTAGTCAATTGCAACAACATGTAATGAGTTTTTTTTATTTTTTAAATAACCAGTTTCTTTTTTCCAAGTTTTAAAACCTGACCAAATATAATTTTTTTTTGTAGTTACTTGTTCAGCTAAATCTAAATTATTTAATCCACTCCATTTTGCTGTAATATTTGCTAATTTACTAATGTTGAAATTACCTTTACTAGAAAAAGAAATGGTACCTTTAGGTGCTCCTTTATCTCTAATATAATTAGTTAAACCTCTAGTATCTAAACCAGTGATCCCAACAATTTTATTTTTTTTTAACCACATGTCTAAATTAATCAAAGATCTATAATTAGAAGGGCTTGTTATTTCAGAGTTAAAAATTACACCTTTGGTCCAAACTTTATCAGACTCTAAATCTTCTTTATTAGTTCCAACGTTACCGACGTGAGGAAAGGTAAAATTAATAATTTGCCCAGCATAAGAGGGATCTGAAATAATTTCTTGATATCCAGTTAGAGAAGTATTGAAACACACTTCACCTGTCGCAGTTCCTTGATAACCAATACCAACTCCTTTAAAGATAGTTTTATTTTCAAGAACTAAAACGCCTGTGTGAATCTGTGAGATTTTGTTAGAGCTAATTTTTTTTGCTTTTTTGATCAATTACAACTCATGAGTTAAAGGTTAATACAATAAAACCCTAATTATCGCAACAAGATGTATTATAAAATTATAAAAAAACAATTTTTCTTTTGAAGAATTTTTACTTTGCAGTAGATTAAAAAATATTATGACATTGAAAGAAAAAATTGAAACTAACTATAAAAATTCTCTAAAATCAAAAAATAAGGTTGAAATCTCAACCTACAGGTTAATTTTATCTGGAATAAAAGATATTGATATTATCAATAGATCTGGCTCCGACATAAAAGAAACAGACGATGAGGACATTAAAAAACTTTTAAAGAAAATGATCAAGCAAAGAACCGAATCAATAGAGATCTATAAAAAAAATGAGAGAATGGATTTATTAGAAGTTGAGCAAAATGAATTTGATCTTTTATCTAGTTTTTTACCACAGCAGTTAAACGATGAAGAAACTAAAAAAATATGCTTTGATACAATAAGTAAATTGGGTGCCGCATCAATTAAAGACATGGGTAAGGTGATGGGTGAATTGAAAAAATCATACCCTGATAATCTAGATTTTGCTAAAGCTGGACCCTTACTCAAAGAACTACTGAATAAATAATGAAATACCCAAAAGAGTATTTAGACGAAATTAAAACTCGTTTAAAGGTTTCGACAGTTGTATCAAAGTCTGTCAGTCTAAAAAAAAGAGGCAAAGAATTTGTAGGTTTATCACCTTTTAAAACTGAAAAAACACCTTCATTTACAGTTAATGATGAAAAGGAATTTTATCATTGTTTTGCAACATCAGAACATGGAAATATTTTTGATTTTGTAATGAAAACTCAAAATTTGAAATTTGGAGAAGCGGTAAAATCATTAGCAAATCTTGCAGGTATGAGACCTTACACATTTTCAAAGCAAGACGAGGAACGTGAAAAAAATTGGCAAGAATATTGCTCAATATATAATCAATATGTTCAATTTTATCACGATGAAATTTTAAAAAATGAAAGTTTAACTATTGCGAGAGACTATTTAAAGAAAAGGAACCTTAGTAAAGATGAGGTAAAAAATTTTAAAATAGGATTTGTTGAAAGAAACTCTAATTTTTATGAAAAATTAAAAGATGAATTTAGTGAGAAAGTTTTAGTTGAAAGTGGTCTTTTTTATTTAGATGAAAAAAAGAATAAATACGTTGAAAGATTTCGAGATAGAATAATATTTCCGATTAATAATATTTCAGGCCAACCTATTGGATTAGGAGGAAGAACTATCCAAGAAAATAGTTATTCAGCAAAATATATCAATTCTCCTGAAACACCTTTTTTTAAAAAAGGTTCTAATTTATATAATCTGGACTCAGCTAGAAGATTATCAAATAAAATAGACCACGTATATTTAGTTGAAGGATATATGGATGTAGTTGGTTTAAGTAAAAATGGAATTGAAAATGTTGTAGCAAATCTTGGAACCTCTTTAACGGATAGACAAATTTTAATGCTTAACCAATTCTTTGAAGATATAATTATCTGCTTTGATGGTGATGAGAGTGGATACAAAGCAGCACTTAGAGCAGCAGAAAATTCAATTAAAGAGCTACAACCAGAAAAACAAATTTCGTTTCTTTTTTTACCAGATGGAGAAGATCCTGATAGTTATGCAAACAAAAATGGCAAAGCAAACTTTATTGATTTTACTAAACAAGCAAAGATCTCAATTCATCAGTTTATATTTAACCATTATAAACAACAAACTGATAACAATCCTTCATCAATGGCTATTTTTGAAAAAAAATTAAGAGCTATTGCTGCAACTATAAAGGATGATTTCATAAAAAAATATGTATTAGAGTTTTTCTTGGAGAAAATTTCATCTTTAACTCCACATAGCAATGTGGGAAAAAGACAATTTTATACTAAAAAAATTAAATCATTACAGTCTACTCAAAAATACTTTAATGAGAGCAAATTATTAAGTGGTGTAGAACTTAAAGAGTTTTCATTACTTTATCTAATAATGAACAATCTAGATATATTTCAAGAAAATATTCATTTGATTGAAAATACAAAATTATTTAGTGATGAAAATAAATTAATTTATGAAACTCTTTTAACAAAACTTAAAACTGGAGAAAAACTTAAACTTGACGAAATTCCTATCGATCCTCAATTAACTGAGAAAATTTTCAAATTTGCTTCAATCAAACATATTTTAAATAGTCATCAAAATAATCAAGATAAAGTGTTCGAATTATTGGAGGAAGTTTCTAGAGACCTTAAAAACTATGATTTAGAGTTTAGAATTGAGGCCCTTGAGGCAAAATTTTCTAGGGATTTAAGTGAAAGTACCTTTAATGAAATAAGAGAGCTTAAAAAACAAAAAAATTTCAATTAAACCATTCAAAAAATACGTGGATTTTTTTCAAATTGCGCTTATATAAGTTATTTCAAACATACTATTGTGGAAAGAATAATTACAAAATCATTTGCTAGACTTATGGGTCGAGGAACCCATAGAGGATTTATAACTTTTGACGAGTTGAATAAATCTTTAGGTAAAAGAAATCTTTCAGATGAAAATTTAGAACAAGCATTCATGCATATTCTAGATGAGAATGTTTCATTAGTAGAAAAAAAATCAGATTTTAAAGTTTTAAGAAAAAAAGAAAACTCATCAAAGGAAGAAGGCAAAACTATTGAAAAGAGTGATGACCCGATAAGAATGTATTTAAGAGAGATGGGTGGTGTTGAACTTTTATCTCGTGAAGGTGAAATTGCAATTGCAAAAAGAATAGAAGCAGGGAAAGATGTGATGTTAATTGCTTTAGCACAAAGTCCGATCACTGCTCAACAATTTTTTGAATGGGATGAAAAACTTCAAAAAGATGAAATTTTAGTTAGAGAAATCATCGACATTGATACTAATTATATGGAAGACACAAGCACAGGTCCAAGTGCAAAACAAAGAAATTCTGGTGAGACAGATAAAAGTGACGAAAATAATGATGATGATGAATTTAATCCTACACTTGCAGCAATGGAAACTGAAATTAAACCTAAAGTTTTAAAAACTGTTAATATTTTAACCAAAGAGTATGGAAAATTAATTAAATATCAAAAAGAAAAGCTAGATTGTATTTTAAATTCAGTAAGCTTTTCAACTGCCAAGGAAAAAGGATATGAAAAAATTGTAAGTGACATTTTAGAAAACATTAAGTCTCTTCAATTATCCCCATCTGTAGCAGAAGAATTGGTTCAAAAACATTATGTTGAAAATAAAAAAATTGTTTCATTAGAGGGAAATCTTTTGAGACTGGCAATGGATCAAAAAATTTCAAGAAATGAATTTATTAAATTTTATATAGGAAACGAAATTAACCCAAATCTTAAAAAATTTCTTGATACTAACCCTATGTGGAAGCAATTCTTTTCTAAAAATAAAGATGAATTCAAAAATATAAGAGAAAGATTAATAGAGATAAGTCATAAACTTGGTATTTCTGTAACAGATTATAAAAAATTAGTTAGCAGAGTTCAGAAGGGTGAGAAAGAATCTAGAATAGCAAAAAAAGAAATGGTCGAAGCAAATTTAAGATTGGTGATTTCAATTGCAAAAAAATATACTAACAGAGGCCTTCAATTTTTAGATCTTATTCAAGAAGGAAATATTGGTCTTATGAAGGCTGTGGATAAATTTGAATATAGAAGAGGTTATAAATTTTCAACATATGCCACATGGTGGATAAGACAAGCCATCACAAGATCTATTGCTGACCAAGCAAGAACAATAAGAATTCCAGTTCACATGATAGAGACAATTAATAAAATTGTAAGAACTCAAAGATTAATTTTAAGTGAGTTTGGTAGAGAAGCTACTCCAGAAGAATTAGCTCAAAAATTAAGAATGCCATTAGACAAGGTTAGAAAAGTTTTGAAAATTTCAAAAGAACCAGTATCCCTTGAAAAACCAGTGGGTGATGAGGAGGATAGTAGTTTAGGTGACTTTATTGAGGATACAAAAGCTTTAGCACCTTTAGAGCAAGCGATTAAATCCAATTTAAGTGAGGCTACTACTAAAATATTATCCACGTTAACCCCAAGAGAAGAAAGAGTGCTAAGAATGAGGTTTGGTGTTGGAATGAATACTGACCACACTCTTGAAGAGGTCGGCCTTCAATTTTCTGTAACTAGAGAACGTATTAGACAAATAGAAGCAAAAGCTTTAAGAAAACTAAAACATCCAAGTCGATCTAAACAATTAAAAAGTTTCTTAGAGAGTTAAAATAGTTAAATATTAAATGAAAAAAAGTATTTATGAAAATTACTTTCTTGTACTTTTTTCAATAATTCCAATTTCAATATTATTAGGGCCTGCAATATCGCTAATAAATATTTTGGTAATTGACTTATCTTTTATAATTTTTGCAATAAGCAACAAAAAAAAAGTTTTTTACATAGATAAAAACATAAAAATAATGTTTTTGATTTCAATTTATTTAATTTTTAATTCAATTATTTCTATAGATTTTTCTCTCGGTGCTTTAAGAAATTTTGGTTTTATTCGCTTTATCATATTATTTATTGCATTTAATTATTTTTTTTATGATGAGAAATTTTTTAATAAAGTTATTTTTGTTTGGTCAATAGTATTATTAATAGTAGCTTTTGATATTTATGTTGAGAGATTTACTGGCACAAATATTTTAGGCTTTGGAGCGAATTATATAGACGGTATTCAGCAACCTGATGGTAACAGAATAGTAAGCTTTTTTAAAGATGAGCCAATTGCTGGGTCTTATATTAATGCCTTTTTTTTAATTATAGTTGGATTTTTCTTTACTATAAAAAGTAATTTTTCAAAAAAATATAAAATTACTATTCCATTGATTATGATTTTTTTTATCACAGCGGTATTACTTACTGGTGAAAGATCAAATACAATTAAAGCTTTCCTTGGTTTTTTTATCTTTTTTTCTTTGAGTGATATATTCAATCTTAAAAAAAAAATTATCTTTTTTTTATCCCTTTTTTTATTAATAGGTACTATTTACAATGGATCGGAGTTTTTAAAGATGAGATATTCAGGACAATTTATTAAGCCAATAATGAGTATATTTGAATCTAAAAATATTAATGCTAAAAGATTAAACTCTGAAACTACATTGACTAAGAATATATACTATAGGCTTTACGATTCTGGTTTTAGTGTTTTTAAGAGCTATCCACTTTTTGGTGTAGGCAATAAAAACTATCGATTAATAACGTGTGAACCAGTAACTGAAAAATATGAGTGCAATACCCATCCACATCAATTTTACTTTGAGCTATTGGCTGAACATGGATTAATAGGGAGTTTTATAATAATTTTTGCTTTATTTAATTTAACATTTAGTAAAATAAAACTTATTTTAGTCTCAAAAAATCACATTCAAATAGGTTGCTTAATATTTTTATCAACCTCATTGATTCCATTATTACCTAGTGGAGCTTTTTTTTCTGACAATAGTCTAACTGTTTTTTGGATTAACTTATCAATATTGTATTCTGTTAGTAAAAAAACTAACATGTACTCAGTAAATCAATCAAACCTTGGGACTGTAGCTCAATAGTAGAGTACTGCATTGACATTGCAGGGGTAGTTGGAGCGTAACCAACCAGTCCCACCAACCATACTATTTTTACCTATGCTAGACATTAGTTACATTATAATATAATTAGACTTTAGTTTTTGGGCCTGTAGCTCAGTTGGTTAGAGCAGTACACTCATAATGTATTGGTCCCAGGTTCGAGTCCTGGTGGGCCCACCAAAAATTATTTTTTTAAAGATTATTGTTTAATAAATTGTTTTAAAGTAGCAAAAAGAGCATTAATATCCCTATCATTACCTTCAATAATAGAGGAGAATTCTTCTTTTTGAGTTCTCGCTAGGCTTAAACCCTCAATAACCAAGTTCATTATTAACAAGTTATCAGGATCTTTTGTACTAACTCTCCAATCAATTTTCACTTCTGGTCTTTGCTCCGTTGCGACTAAAATACTTGAAACCATTGTATAGCTTTCATTCAATTTTTTCTTAGAAATTACCTCTATCTCTGGGTTTGAATATTCAGCCAATCTACTAGCAAAGGTTTTTAAAAAGTATTGTCGAAATAAAACTTTGTATTCTGTAATTTGATTATCTGTAATATCATTTTTATAAGATCCTAAAGTATAACGTCCTATACCATCGATATCTACAGTTTCTCTAGCTATGTCTTTTAATTTTTCTATTCTTTCATCTTTGGTTAGATTTCCACCAAGTGTTTTTGCTGCTCTATTAACTACTGATTGAATAAAAACATCGGCTTCAATTGAATGGACTTTACCAACACTTAAAAAAGTAATTACTAAGAAAGTTGCAAAAGTTAGGATTTTTTTCATCTATTTTTGTTAATTAGACTCTATTTCTTCCCAGTCACCCTCATACTTAATTTCAATTGTCGGATTTGAGTTTGCAATTTTTTGTTGTCTATCTTGTAAGTATAAACTTCTTACTGAAGCATAGAAATCTAAAGAGTTTTTTTCTAAATTATCTATTGATTCTAAATTTCTTGCCCTGAAATCTACTCCAGATACAATTTTTGTAGTCATATAAATTGAGTCACTTAAATATTCATTATTACCATGAGTTGAAGCATTATAATAAGGGTCCCCACCTAATACATTTATAAATGAACCAACGGTATCTCTAATAGTTGATGGTCCCAACACTGGCAATACAACATAACAGCCTGCACCCACTCCCCATACACCAAGTGTTTGACCATAATCTTCTTTTTCATATTCAGAAAACCCCATTTTTTTTGCTACATCAAATATTCCAAGAATTCCTAATGTTGTATTTACAACAAACCTTCCTGTATTAACTCCTGCAGTTTTAAACTCTCCCTGAAGAAAATTATTTGGTATGGTTATAAGAGAAGAAAGATTATCAAGCACATTGCTTGTCCCAGATCTAACTGGCGCAGGTAAGTTTCTATAGCCTTTTGCAACTGGTTTAAAAATAACCTTGTCCAAACCTTGGTTTAGAGAAAAAGTAGCTCTATTTAAACCTTCAAAGCAGTCTTTAACTACTCTAGGTTTATCTGATAAACTATTCTCTCCATCAGCGCCCGCACTAACATTAGACGAAAGCATAACTGAAACTAAAAAAGCAATTATAATTTTTTTCATTACAAATTCATTATATAGTAAATATAATGACAATGTAAATCTTGATTTTGCTTAAATTATGACCCAAAAATGGCTTTAAAAACAACACTCAACTATTCACCAAATTTTGATTCTAAAAAAAGAAATAAAAAGAAAATTAAATTTATTATTTTTCATTACACAGGAATGAAAAATGAGTCAGAAGCAATAAGTAGACTCACAAATATACAATCTGAGGTTAGCTGCCATTATCTAATCAAAAACAATGGCGAAATTGTTAATATTGTGCCAGATCTATATACAGCTTGGCATGCAGGAAAATCTTCATGGAAGAATTATAAATTTTTAAATCAAAACTCTATTGGAATTGAAATAACAAACCCTGGGCATGAGTTTGGCTATAAAAAATTTTCTAAAAGACAAATTTCTTCTCTTTTAAAGCTCACTAAATTTTTAATGAAAAAATATAAAATTAGTTCTAAAAATATTTTAGGACATTCAGATATAGCGCCACAGAGAAAAAAAGATCCTGGAGAACAATTTCCATGGAAATATTTTTCCAAACATAAAGTAGGCGTATGGCACACTTTAAAGAAGCAAGAATTAATAAAAAACAGAAGTCTTAAAACTCACCAAATAGAAAAAAATTTTTTTTTTAATAATTTATTTATAATTGGATATTCAAAAAAGACTCTAAAAAAACTAAATAAAGATAAACATTTAAAGGAGGTGACCAAAGCTTTTCAAAGAAGATTTAGGCAAGAGTTGGTCAATGGGAAAATAGATCAAGAATGCCTGCTTATTAGTGTAAATCTTATCAAAAAATATAACTAAATTTTTCTTGAAGTTTTGTAGTTTAGTAATAAATTAAAGATGCTAGATGAACGACTTATCGCTTTAATTTTTTAAAGAGGAAAGTCCGGGCTCCACAAAGACACAGTGCCAGATAATACCTGGCAGGGGAAACCCTAGGGATAGTGCCACAGAAAATATACCGCCATAACATGGCAAGGGTGAAAAGGTGTGGTAAGAGCACACCGGTTCTATTGGTAACAATGAACGCTGGAAAACCCCACTGGGAGCAAGACTAAGTAGAGATGACATTGTTGCAAAACTAAAAGCCGTCTTTGGCTAGTCATCAGGGTTAGTTGCTTGAGCTCAAGAGTGATTTTGAGCCTAGAGAAATGATGAGTTTTAAAGACAGAACCCGGCTTATAGTTTGTCTAGCAAACTTATCCACAATAAGCATTCCTTAAATTATATAAATGTTCACCTTTTGATTCATAATTGAATCATTTCTGTTCTTTTTTTTCGTTTTCAAATTGTATTAAAATATAACTAAAAATTGATTTTAGAATTAATAAAGATACATAAAAGTTAACCACAATAGTTAACAAATTGGCCTTAAACGAACATATTGACTAAAGTGTAAAATACCCATATTGTCCCATATATTCCCAAATAAGGAATTTATGAAATATAAAAAATATGTTTTTATCAACTTACGAGAACAAAATAGACAAAAAAGGAAGGGTATCAGTGCCTGCTAGTTTTAGATCTCACCTTTCAAATTTAGGATACAATGGTGTCATTTGTTATCCATCATTCAACAATCAGTCTATTGAAGCATGCTCACAAGATAGAATTGAAAAACTTTCAACAAGTATAGACTCTTTAAGTCCCTTTGAGGAAAAGAGAGATTTTTTTGCAACATCAATTTTATCTGAAAGTATAAATTTACAATTTGATAGTGAAGGTAGAATTTCACTTTCAACAAAATTATTAAGACATGCAAAAATAAAAAGTAATATGTTATTTGTTGGTCAAGGTCAAACATTTCAAATATGGGAACCAACAGCATTTGAAAAATTTAAGGTTAATGCAAGAAAAAAAGCAAATCTAAATCGAGCAAGCCTTAAATGGGAAAAACATTTTAATAACAATGAGGGGAAATAAAATGACAATTAACTTTAGATCACCAGAAATAAAAGAATTACAACCAAGGTTATTAGTAGTAGGCGTTGGTGGTGCAGGTGGAAATGCACTCAATGAAATGATTAATAATGGATTACAGGGAGTAGAATTTATTGCTGTAAACACTGATGCTCAAGATTTAAAACTAAGTAAAGCTAAAGCAAAAATTCAAATTGGTTTAAATTTAACAAAAGGTTTAGGTGCCGGTGCTAAACATGACATTGGTCAAGCTGCTGCAGATGAATCTTTAAATGATATTATAAATACTCTTCAGGGAGCTAATATGGTTTTTATTACCGCTGGTATGGGTGGTGGAACTGGAACGGGTGCAGCACACGTTATTGCAAGAGCTGCAAAAGAATTAAATATTTTAACAGTAGGAGTTGTTACACTTCCTTTTTTATATGAAGGTCCTTCAAGAATGAGAACAGCACAACAAGGTCTTGAAGAACTAAGAAAACATGTAGATACAATTATTGTAATTCCAAATCAAAATCTTTTTAAAATTGCAAATGAACAAACCACATTTGAAGAATCATTTAAACTTTCAAATAATGTTTTAATGCAAGGTGTTCAAAGTGTAACTGATCTGATGGTTAGACCAGGCATAATTAACTTAGATTTTGCTGACGTGGAAACAGTAATGGCATCAATGGGTAAAGCAATGATGGGAACTGGAGAAGCTGAAGGAGAGGGTAGAGCAGCAAAAGCAACGGATATGGCAATTAGCAATCCGTTAATTGATGATTATACATTAAGAGGTGCCAAAGGATTATTGGTAAATATTACTGGTGGTAAAGATCTTAAGCTTTTTGAAGTAGATGAAGTGGTAAATAAAATAAGAGCTGAAGTAGATCCAGAGGCCGAAGTAATTATTGGAGCTATTACTTCTACAGATCTTGATGGTAAAATTAGAGTGTCAATAGTTGCAACAGCACTAGATGGACAACAACCAGAGTCAAAATCTGTAATTAATATGGTTCACAGAATACAGAATAGAAATCCTGGTTATTCAGACTTTAGCGCCACAAGCTCAGCTCAGTCATTTAATTTCTCACCAACAATGTCTAGCCCTCTCACACATGGCGCGAATGCATTAAAGTTAGAAAATGAGGTAGTTGCAGAACCAGTTACAAATAACTCTTCATCAGAAATGTTAAGCGAACAAACTGTTAACAGTCAAGAAGTTGAGAGTATTATTGAAGGTAATCAATCAAGCGATTATGAGCAATCTTTTTCAGAGGAAGCAATTAGTGCTACTAACGAAATGGAAGATAGTGACTCTGCAGAAATAGAACAAGTTTCTAATGGACTTGAAAACTTTGGTGTAGAAGGTGAAACTTCTCCAGATTTATTTAGTTCAGATGATGAGACCACAGAAACTCAAGGATTATTATCATCTGAAAATATAGAAAATGTTTCTGAAGATGATGATCTAGAAATTCCTGCATTTTTAAGAAGACAAAAAAATTAATGGTCTTTAAGAAAATAAATGATAGCCACCATAATACCAGAAGTGAGAAATCATTACCCGGTATTGCTAAGTGAAATAATTAGCATTATTACCCCTCAATATGGTGGCACATTCATCGACTGCACATTTGGTCAAGGCGGATATACAAAAAAAATTTTAAATTTTGAAAAGACAAAGGTTATTGCACTAGATAGAGATTTAGAAAGTTTAAAAAAAGCTGAAGAAATTCAAAAGGAATTTAAAGATAGATTTTTATTTAAGAATATTAAATTCAGTGAATTAGATAATTTAAAACTTAAAAAAGAAAATATAAAAGGTGTAATTTTTGATTTAGGTTATTCTTACACACAAATAAAAGACCCCAAAAAAGGATTATCTTTTGATAGTATTGGTGAGCTTAATATGAAAATGGGCATAAATGATTTTTCTGCAAAAGAAGCAATTAATAATTTAGACGAAAAGGAACTTGCTAAAATATTCAAATATTTTGGGGATGAAAAAGATAGCAATAGAATAGCACACAACATTGTAGAGGATAGAGCAACTAGAGAAATAACAACAGAGGAGTTAGTAAGAATCATTGATTCATCAAAAAGGAAAAAAAATCAAAAAACTCATAGTGCAACAAAAGTTTTTCAAGCATTAAGAATATTTGTTAATAAAGAAATTAGTGAATTAATTTATGGATTAATTTACGCTACAAAAGTTATTAAGAAAGATGGTATAATAGCAGTTGTTACATTTCACTCACTTGAAGACAAAATAGTAAAATATTTTTTTAAAAGTTTATCAGAAAATAAAAGTATTTCACGCTATATGCCAAAAAGTGAAGAAAAAGTTAATTTATTCAAATCTTTAAGTAAAAAACCAATTGTACCATCTAAAAAAGAAATTCAAGAAAACCCACCATCAAGGTCTGCAAAACTAAGATACGTTATTAAAAAAGAAGATTTTTATGATTTTGAAACAGATATCTTAGAGAAGTTTGATCATTTAATTAAAATTGAAAATTTTTCTAAAAAATTATGAAGAAGATAGTATTTGCAACTGTTTTTATATTAATCTTAGCTACATCATTAGTAAAAAATTCCACAAAAGAACTAGAGGATAAAATTTATACAGTAAATGAAAATATTAGACCTCTAAAATTAGAGCTTGGTAACAAACTTTTAGAATACAATTATTTAAGTTCACCAGATAAATTAATTCAATATCAAATGCAATATTTTGAAAAAAATTTAATAAAAATTGATATAAAAAAAATTAAAAAACTAAGCGAAAAAAATAGTTATGTAGAAATAAGTGACCTCATAAAGAAAATTAATAATGAATGATAAAAAAAATAAATTTATCCTGGAGGAGTATGAAAGTGAATTTTCATATAAAAAAAGTAAAACAAATTTAAACATTGAATTCAATAGAATAGCTTTTATTTTCTTTGTATTTTTGGTAATTTCAATAATCTACTCAATTCAACTTCTACATTTAGGATCTTTAAAAAAAGAAACCAATAATATTAAATCATTAATTACTAAAAAAAACTATAGAGCAGATATAGTAGATAGAAATGGAAATTATTTAGTTAAATCAGTTAGTTCAATTGATATAGGAATAAGTCCAACAGAAATAATAAATAAAAAAAAATTACTTATTAATCTTAAATTAATCTTTCCTGATAAAGATTATAATGAAATTGAAAAAAAGTTAAATAAAAAAAAATTTTTTAAGTTTGAAAAAAATATATCGCCCATAAACTATGAAAAAATTATGTCACTTGGTGATAAAGCGATTAGGTCAGAAGAAAAATTAACAAGATTATATCCACAGAAAAATCTTTTTAGTCACATAATTGGACAAATTGATGATGACAATAATGGGATCTCAGGAATAGAAAAATCTTTTGATAAAGAGTTAAAGACAACAAAAGACTTATTAAGATTGACAGTTGATACAGATATTCAATTTTTAATAAGAGAGGAGCTATTAAATTTTAAAGAAATATTTAGAGCTAAAGGTAGTGCTGCTATTTTAATGGATGTAAATAATGGAGCTATAATTTCGATGGTTTCACTCCCAGATTTCAATCTTAATGAAAGAAAGGCTATCACAGATGTAAATTATATCAATAGAGCAACTAAGGGTGTTTATGAATTTGGTTCAGTTTTTAAAACCTTTACAGTTGCAGCTGGTTTTAATGAGAGTTTGATAGAACCTAATACAAAATATCTAAATTTAAAAAAACAAATTGAATGTAACGGTTTCAAAATAAGAGAATATAGCAATAAAATACCAACAGATCTCACGGTTGAGGAAATTTTAATTAGATCTGGAAACATAGGATCTGTTCGAATAGGACAAAAAATAGGAAAAGAAAAACTTCAATCTTTCTTAATTAAGATTGGGGTCCAAGGTACAATTAATTTTGACATTCAAGAAGTTGGAAAACCCACGTTAATTAATTGGGGGAAATGCAAATTAGCAACAGCATCTTATGGTCATGGTATTACAACTACACTTTTACAAATAGCAAAAGGTTATGCAGTAGTTACGAATGGTGGATATGATATTAAGCCAACTTTAATCCAAAAAAAATTAATTGAAAAACATTCACAAAAAAGAATATTGAATATAGGTGTATCGGATAAGATAAATAAGATACTAAGAAAAATAGTTACTCACAAAGATGGAACCGCCAAACTTGCAAATGTGAAGGGTTATGAGGTGAGTGGTAAAACTGGAACAGCCCAAATATCTAAAAATAGCAAGTACACTCGAGATAAAATAAATACATTTGCATCAGTTTTTCCATCCCAGAAGCCAAAATACGCTTTAATAGTTATGTTAGATGAACCAAAGACTAATAGTGAGTATATTTATCATTATAGGGATGGCACGCAACCAACAAAAGGAACACCATATAACACAGCTGGGTGGACATCTGTTGAAGTTGCTGGCAAAATCATAGAAAGAATTGGGCCTATTTTAGCCACAAAATATTTAGAAAATTAGTTCATTCATGATCATTGGAAATTTTATTAAAGAGATAGAATTAAAATATAAAAATCATTATTTTTCAGGTATTTGCTATGATAGTTCAAAATGTAAAAAAGATAATATTTTTTTTGCAATAAAAGGAAATAAAATAGACGGTAATAAATTTATTAATCATGCTATTAAAAATGGTGCAAAAACTATTATTTCTAGTCAAATATTTAAAGGTATAAAAAAAAATATCTTATTTATACGATCTTCTAACGTAAGAAAATCTTTATCAAAATTTGCTTACACAATTCATAAAGACAAACCAAAAAATATAATTGCAGTAACTGGTACAAATGGAAAATCTTCAGTTGTTGATTTCTATTTTCAAATATTAAGATTAAATAAAAAAAAAGTAGCTTCAATTGGAACTTTAGGAATTAAAACACAGAATTATATAAAAAAAGTTTCTAATACGACTATCGATCCAATAGCTCTAAGTATAATTTTAAACAAACTTAAGAAAGAAAAAATTGATAATGTTATATTAGAGGCATCTAGTCATGGGCTTAAACAAAATAGACTAGATGGTTTAAAATTTAAAACAGGTATATTTACTAATTTCTCTCATGATCATTTAGATTATCACAAAACACTTAGTGAATATCTTAAGTCAAAATTATATTTATTTGAAAAATTATTAATAAAAAACGCTAACATAATTACTGACTTAGAGATCTTTGAATATAAAAAAATAAAAGAAATAGCTTTAAGAAAAAAATTTAATATCGAAACAATTTCAAATAATAAAAGTAATTTAATAATACTCTCGCATGAGTACTGCAATGAAAAACAAATAGTTAAAATAAAATATAATAAAAATATTTATAAATTTGAAACAAATTTATTAGGAAAAATTCAAATCAAAAATATTTTAATGGCAATGATGGCGGCATTCAAAAGCAACTTAAGTTTTAAAAAAATAGTTAATACAATTAAGAATCTAAAACCAGTAAGTGGAAGATTAGAGCAAATTGGAATTATTAAAAACAATTCAAAAGTTATATTGGACTATGCACACACGCCAGATGCACTAAAAACATCTCTTAGTAGTTTAAAAGAACAATTTAAAAATAGAAAAATTACAATAGTTTTTGGTTGTGGTGGCGACAGAGATAAAACAAAAAGATCAATGATGGGTAAAATTGCTAATCATTATTGCGATAGAATTTATTTAACAGATGATAATCCAAGGTATGAAGACCCCAAAACAATAAGAACGTCCATAAGAAAAAATATTAATCAATCTAAAATCTATGAGATTTCAAATAGAGCTAATGCTATCAAGAAAGCAATATTTGATATGAAAACAGGTGATATTTTAATTGTAGCTGGCAAGGGACATGAAAAAATTCAAGAATATAAAAAAAAAAGAAAATATTCTCTGATCGAGATCAAATATTGAAAAATATTAAAATTAAAAATAAATTATTATCAAACAACCTAAAACTAAATATTTTGAAGGAGTTGAGTGGCTCAAATAATATTTCACCAAAACTAAAAATTAAGAATGCATCAATTAACTCTAAAGAGATTAAAAAAAATAATATTTTTTTTGCAATTAAGGGTAAAAATAAAGATGGTAACTTATTTGTTCAAGAAGCTTTTTTTAACGGAGCATCTCTAGCAATTGTTAATAACCAAAAAAAATCTAAGAAAAAAATAGTAGTAAAAGATACTTTAAAATTTTTAACTAAAGCATCATCTATTTTAAGGGAAAATTTATCAAGTAAAATTATATCAATAACAGGAAGTTGTGGAAAAACTTCACTCAAAGAATTAATAGGAAAATCATTAAATAAAATTAGTCAAGTGACCTACTCCCCAAAATCATTCAATAATAAATTTGGTGTTCCGTTAAGTTTATTTAATCTAAAAAAAGAGGATGCTTTTGGTATTTTTGAGATTGGAATGGATAAGAAAGGAGAAATTGATTATTTATCAAAAATTATAAAACCAGATGTCGGTGTAATTACAAATATTTCTTATGCTCACATTAAGAATTTTAAAAATATTAATAAAATAGCTTTAGCTAAAGCAGAGATTATTAAAAATATAAAAGATGGTGGTCATCTTATTTTGAATAAAGATGATAAATTTTACAATTTTCATAAAAAGATTGGATTAAAAAAAAATTTAAAAATTCTTTCTTTTAGTTTAAGAAAAAAAAACGCGACAACTAATTTAGTTTCAATTTTAAAAGACAAATCTAAATATAAGATCTTTCTTAATATTAATAAAAAAAAAATATATTTTTATTCAAACTCTTTTTTTGAAAGTGACATCAAAAATCTGCTAGCAACAATTACAATTATATCAATTTTTAAAGATATAACTCAATTAGATAAAAATATTTTTTATAACCATAAAACTACAAGTGGTCGTGGAGACATAATAAAAGTAAAATTATTTAAAAAAAAGATTTACCTTATTGATGAAAGTTATAATTCAAATCCCTTATCATTAAATTCAGCATTGATAAATTTTGATATGATTAAGATTGATAATTCAAAAAAACATTTAGTTCTTGGTGACATGCTTGAACTTGGAAAGTATTCAAAAAAATTACATATAGATATTGGAAAAAATATTAATAAAACTTCTCTTAAAAATGTTAACGTTATTGGTAATCATGTTAAATGGACTTTCAGTAGCCTTGATAAAAACAAAAGAGGACTTGTTATAAAAAAGAAATCTCAAATAATTGATTTGATTAAAAACACTTTAAATAATAATGATTATTTGATGATTAAAGGTTCAAATTCTACAGGACTTAACAGTCTAGTTAACCAAATAAAAATAGGTAAAATTAATGCTTTATAGCCTTATTTCTGAATTAGTTGGTCAATACAGCTTTCTTAACGTGTTCAAGTATCTTACTTTTAGAACTGGTTTGGCGATGTTTACTTCTATGATTGTAGTTTTATTGGTTGGCAAGCCCTTTATTAAATTTTTTTCTGCAAGACAAATCTTAGATCCAATAAGAGAAGATGGTCCAACAGAACATATTATAAAAAAAATTGGAACACCAACTATGGGTGGTGTTTTAATATTATTAGGTTTATTCTCGGGAATACTTTTGTGGGGTGATTTATCCAATTATCATATATGGTTTTTACTATACGTAGTAACAAGCTTTGGTTTACTGGGAGCTTATGATGACTATAAAAAAATTAAATTCAAAAATTCTTTAGGTATCTCATTTAAATTTAAATTTATTTCACAAATCTTAATAGCAACAATAGGTGTATTTGGTTTGTCTCATTTTTCACAAAATATAGAGTTAACCAACCTATATTTTCCTTTTTTTAAAAATTTAATAATAAATTTAGGTTGGTTCTTTATACCTTTTTCAGTATTTATAATTGTTGGCTCTTCAAATGCTGTGAATTTAACTGATGGCCTTGATGGATTAGCAACTGTGCCAGTTATATTGGTAGCAGGCTGTTTTGCTTTTATCAGTTATGTAACTGGAAATATATTATTTTCAGAATATTTGAATATTCCCTACCTAGAAGGTATGGGAGAGGTGGCTGTTTTTTGTGGGTCAATTATTGGAGCATGCCTAGGTTTCTTATGGTTTAATGCACCACCTGCTAAAATATTTATGGGTGATACAGGGTCATTGGCACTTGGTGGATCATTAGGTGCAGTGGGGATAATTACTAAACATGAAATAGTTTTGGCAATAACAGGTGGTTTATTTGTTTTAGAAGCCGTTTCAGTTATTGTGCAGGTAATATCTTTTAAGTTAACAGGAAAAAGAGTTTTTAGAATGGCTCCCATACATCATCATTTTGAAAAAAAAGGGTGGCCAGAATCCACTGTTGTAATTAGGTTTTGGATCATTGCAATAATTCTTGCAATGATTGGCTTGGCGACATTAAAACTTAGGTAATGTTAAATAATTCAAATACCTTTTATAGAAAAAAAATTTTAATTTATGGATTGGGAAAAAGTGGCCTATCTGTTTTTAAATTTTTAAAAAAAAAAATGAAATCACTATATATGATGATCAAATAAAATTTGATATTAGAAAAATAACAAAAGTAAAATTTGATTACATAATAATCAGCCCAGGAATAGATATTAATAAATGTCGTTTGAGTAAATTTTTAAAGAGTAATTCTAAAAAAATTTATACAGACTTAGATATTTTTTATAATCATAACGTAGAAAATAATAAGATAACAATAACCGGAACTAACGGTAAATCTACAACTGCTCAAATCTTATATGAAGTTTTGAAGGATCAGAAAGTCGATGTCCGACTAGTAGGAAATATTGGTAATCCTCCACTTTTAGAGAAAAATATAACAAATAGTACAGTTTTTGTAATTGAAGCCTCATCTTATCAATTAGAATATAGCAAATTATTTAAATCAAATATATCACTAATTTTGAATATAACACCGGACCATCTTGAAAGACATGGGACTATAAAAAAATATGTAAATGCTAAATTTAAATTAGTAAAAAGCCAATCAAAAAATGATCTTGCCATTATAAATGCTGAAAATTTTTATGTTAGGAAAAAACTAGAGTCTAAAAATTTCTTACCCAAAATAATAAAAATTGAAAAAAGTATAGATAGTACTTTTTTAAAAAAGATAAATAATCAATATTTTAATACCAATGGAAATAAAGAAAATCTAAAATTTGTTTTAAAAGTTGCCAAAATATTAAATTTTAAAAAAAACTCTCTAATTAAAACATTAAAAAAATTTAAAGGACTAAAATACAGGCAAGAAATAATTTTTCAGTCAAGAAAGTTAACAATTATTAATGATTCAAAGGCTACAACTTTTTCCTCATCAGTAAGTTTGTTGAAATCTCTAACTAATGTCTACTGGATAGTTGGTGGTCAAGCAAAAAAAGGAGACAAATTATTATTATCAAAAAAGAATTGTAAAAATATTAAAGCATATATTTTTGGAACCAATAAAAGCTTTTTTATTAATAAAATAAAAAAAATAATGAAATATGAACACTTTTTAGATTTAAAGAGCGTAATCAAAAAATTATCCTTAGAGATTAAAAATAATAAAAACACAATTCATAAAACAATTTTATTTAGTCCATCAACAGCTTCATTTGATTCCTTTAAAAATTTTGAAAAACGTGGAAAATATTTTAATAAACTTATTAAAAAATATATAAATGCTTAATTTTAATTCTATATATAAATTCTATTATGAATGGTGGAAAAGTATAGATAAAACACTTTTTATATTAATAATATTTTTATTTAGTTTGGGGTTATTTTTTTCCTTAGTATCAACTTCTCTAATTGCCTCTGATAAATTAAATACAAATAATTATTTTTTCTTCTTCAAGCATTTTTTATATATTGGTGTTGGAATGATTGTTTTAATTTTCTTTTCATCCCTAAGTAAAGAAAGTCTTTTCAAGATTTCTTTTTATTTTTTTTTTATATCTTTATTTTTTTTATTTTTAGTGCCTATTTTAGGTACTGAAATAAAAGGATCTAAAAGATGGCTTAATCTTTTTTTTCTACCACGGTTTCAGCCAATAGAACTAGTTAAACCCTTTATAATTATTTTTATTGCTACAATTCTATGTAGTGAAAAAAATTCAAATATTTACTTTAAATATTTATTAACCTTCATTACTATTGTGCCCACTTGTCTTTTATTAATGATGCAACCTGATATCGGGCAAACACTACTCATCTTCTTAACGTGGACAACATTAGTTTTTATTTCTGGTGTTAGTTTACCAATAATTTTAACTTTTTTTAGTTTTTCACTATTATCTCTAGTTTATATGGTTTTTTTTATACCAAAATTTACTTATATAAAAAGCAGGATTTTATCATTCTTTAATCCGATTGATGGAACACATAATTTCCAATCTGATAAAGCAATAGACGCGATCAGTAGTGGTGGGTACTTTGGAAAAGGGATTGGTGAAGGAACTTTAAAAAATAAAGTACCTGAGGCTCACACAGATTATATTATTTCTGTAATAGCGGAAGAATTTGGCGTTGTTGCAATTGTACTATTAGTGTTTCTATTCTTATTTTTTATCTACACCGTTTTCAAAAAAATATACTTAGAAAAAAATGAAAAAATTCAATTAGTTTTAAGTGGGATTTTATGTTTAATTATTTTTCAGGCTTTGATACATATTGGAGTTAATATTAGACTACTTCCTACAACAGGCATGACTTTGCCCTTTTTAAGTTATGGGGGCTCCTCAATTGTAGGTGTATCAATAATGTCTGGTATAATACTTAATTTAACCAAACGACAAATTGATTAAATGACTAAAAAAATTTTAATAAGCACAGGTGGATCAGGTGGGCATGTGGTACCTGCCACTATAATGTATGAACATTTGGAAGGTGAATTTCATACATCTATATCTATAGACAATAGGGGCATGAAGTTTTTAGATGAAAAAAAATATAACTTTGAAATTTTTAATGTAACCCCAATATCAAAAAATATTCTTTTACTACCACTTCATTTCTTTTTAATGATTTACTTAATTATAAAATCTCTTTTTTTTTGAAAAAAAGAAAAATAGATATATTAATTTCAACGGGTGGTTATATGTCATTACCTTTGTGTATAGCATCAAAAATTTTAAATATTAAACTCTTTTTATTTGAACCTAATATGGTTTTGGGAAGGTCAAATAAATTATTTATTAAGTTTTGTGAAAAAATTTTTTGCTATTCAGAAAATATTAAAAATTTCCCAAACAAGTATTTAAATAAGATTAATGTAATTCCTGCTTTGTTAAGAAAAAAATTTTATGATGTAAAAAAATCAGACATAGTTGATGGGCATATTAATTTATTGATAATAGGAGGAAGTCAAGGAGCAAAGACATTTGATACTTTGATTAAAAATTCTGTAATTGAATTATCAAAAAAATATAATTTCAAAATTTATCAACAGACAAGTTTGGTTAACTTTAAAGAATTAAAAAAATTTTACAAAGATAACAATATCAGTTATGAATTATTTAATTTTGATCAAGATATTTCAGATCTTATGAGCAGATGCAACATATGCCTTACTAGAGCGGGTGCCTCAACATTAGCTGAGTTAATCTTTTTAAATTTACCTTGTGTGGCAATACCACTACCCACTTCAAAAGATAATCATCAATATGAAAATGCCTTATTTTATAATAAAATTGGTTGTAATTGGATTTTGAATCAAGGTAAAATTAATGATGAAATTTTAGCAAATAAATTAGTTAGCATTTTAGATAACAAAGAAGAATATTTAATTAAAAAAATAAATATGAAAAATTTTAGCTATCAAAATACCTGGAATAATATAAATCAAAAAATTATATCTGTTATTAATGAAAATAGAATTAGCAAAAACTGAAATTATACATTTTGTTGGAATAGGTGGAATTGGTATGAGTGGACTTGCGCTCATAATGAAAAGGATGGGTTTTAATGTTCAGGGTAGTGACCTGATAATTAATAAAAATATTGGAAGATTAAGAAAAGATAAAATTAAAGTTAATATTAAACATACTAAAAAAAATATAAAAAATGCCACTATTGTGGTCATCTCATCTGCCATTAAAAAAAATAACTCAGAATTAATTGAAGCTAGACAAAAACAACTTCCAATTTACAAGCGTGGAGAAATGCTTGCTAATATAGTTTCTTTGACTAAAAATATTGTTGTAACTGGATCTCACGGTAAAACTACCACAACATCCTTATTGGCTGCCATATTCTCAAAAACAAAATTAGACCCAACAATCATTAATGGTGGAGTTCTTAATGCAATTAAAAGCTCAGCCAAACTTGGAAAAAGTGACTGGTGTATACTTGAAGCTGATGAGTCTGATGGTAGTTTTATACATGTGCCACCAACTTACTCTATTGTTACAAATATAGATCGAGAACATATGGATTATTATGATTCAATGAATGATCTTAAAAATTTGTTTATAGAATTTATTAATAAAGTACCTTCATTTGGAAAATCATTCATTTGTATTGATGATAAAAATAATAATGATTTATTAAAAAAGATAAAAATTAAAAACTATTATACATATGGAACTAATTTAAGATCTCAATTTCACATAAAAAATATAAAACAAGTAAAAAAATTTTCAGAATATGATTTATCAATTAAACTACCAGGAAAAAAAAATTTAATTATTAATAAGATTAGAATACCACTTCTTGGAATACATAATATTCGTAATTCAACAGCAGCCACTGCTGTAGCCTTAACAATTGGAATTTCTATAAATGTTATAAAGAGTGGTCTGAAAGAGTTTGAAGGAGTTCAAAGAAGATTTAATAAAATATTTACATATAGAGAGACAGACTTTTATGATGACTACGCACACCACCCAACAGAAATTAGAGAAGTTTTAAATGGAGTTAGAGCTGCATACAGAAAAGAAGAAGTGGTCTGTGTATTCCAACCTCACAGAATATCTAGATTAAAAGATCTTAAAAAGGAATTCAGTTTATCTTTTAAAAAAGCAGATACAGTAATTTTATGCCCCATTTATACAGCTGGAGAAAAAATAAAATTAGGCTTTAACTATTATAACTTTGCAAAAGATATTGCAAAAAACTCAAATGTAAAACTTTTTATGGTTGAGAATCAATATCAATTAGCAAAATTTATAAAAAATAATATTTATGGTAAAAAGATAGTAGTTGGTATGGGTGCAGGTACAATTTCAGCATGGATGAAACAACTCCCAGAATTAATTTGATGGATATTGAGCTAATAAAAAAGTTTTCGAATGAAATAAATAGTAAAATTTATTTTGATTATGACTTAAAAAAAAGTAATTGGTTCAATATTGGTGGAAAAACTAAAGTTTATTTTAAACCAGATAATCTTTCAGATCTAATCTTATTTTTAAAAAAGTTTGGAGATAGAGAAAAAATCTATATTTTAGGTGCAGGCTCGAACACTTTGGTAAGTGACGATAAGTTTGATGGTGTCGTCATTAAACTAGGAAAAAATTTTTCTAATATTTCTATATTACCAAATGGTATAATAGTAGCTGGTAGCGCTTGTTTAGATAAGAAACTATCAGATTTTGCATTAGAAAATAGTATTGGTGGGTTTGAATTTTTAGCGTGTATCCCAGGAACAATAGGTGGTGGACTAAAAATGAATGCAGGATGTTTTAATAAAGAATTCAAAGATATACTCGTATCAATACAGGCTATAGATAGAAATGGACAAGTATTAACAATACCTGGAAATAAAGTTTCATTTAAATATCGAAATAATGATTTAGCAGATTCTTTGATTTTTTTAAGTGCATCTTTTAAAGGAGAAAAAAAGAATAGAAATAAGATTGAAAAAGAGGTTTTAGAGTTGAGAAAAATAAAAGATAATACCCAACCAACTAAAATAAAAACAAGTGGTAGCACATTTAAGAACCCAATTAATCAGACAGATAAAAAAGTTTGGCAATTAATAAAAGAGTCGGTAGCACTTGATATTAGTTTTGGAGATGCGTGTATTTCAGATAAACACTGTAATTTTTTTGTGAATAGAAATAATGCTAGTTTTGAAGATATGAATAAATTAATAGAATATGTTAAAATGAGTGTAAAAAAAAAACGGGTGTCGTTTTAGAGAGAGAAATTAAGATTCTCAGATAAAATGAAAAAAAAAATTTTAATATTATGTGGTGGTATTTCCAAGGAACGTTTAATTAGTTTAGATACTGGAAAACAAGTTGCAAAAGAATTAAAAAAAAATAATTATAAAGTTTTAATCAGTGAACCAGACAAAAATTTATCAAAAAATATAATATTATTTAAACCAGATATAGTTTTTAATGCACTACATGGTCAATTTGGTGAAGATGGATATATACAAACAGTTTTAGAGGCTAAAAAGATACCATATACACACTCTGGTGTAATTGCCTCATCAATTGCAATGGATAAAGAGATTTCAAAAAAAATTTTTAAAAGTAATAAAATACTCACTCCCAAATATATTAAATATAACCATAAAAAAGATAAATTGAACATCATAAAAATAATTGAAAAAAAATTAAAATTTCCTGTAGTTGCCAAACCTATTAACGAAGGATCAAGTGTTCATGTGTATATTTGTGATAAAAAAAACATAATTAAAAACTTAAATGCATTAAGAGATTATAATGAAATATTAATTGAGGAATTTATACCAGGGAGAGAAATACAAGTGGCAATAATGGGTAACAAAGTATTGGGAGCTATAGAATTAAAGCCTAAAAGAAAATTTTATGATTATGAAGCAAAATATAATTCTAAGGCAAAAACAGAACATATAATTCCAGTAAATCTAAGCACAAATAACTTAAATGAAATTATAAAAATTACACGTAAGGCCCATAGAATTATTGGGTGCAAAGGTGTTACGAGGTCAGATTTTAAGTTTTACAACGGAAAATTTTATTTGTTAGAGATTAATACTCAGCCAGGCATGACTAAACTTTCATTAGTGCCAGAGATAGCAAGACATCAAGACATAAGTTTTATAAGATTAATTGAATGGATTTTAAAAGATGCCTCGATTAATAGGTAAAAAAAACAATATAATAATATATTTATTATTTTTATTTATATTTAGCACCACAAGTGCAAAACTTGCAGACAATCAAAAAAAATTATCTTCATTAATAAATAAAATTGATGTTGTTGGTCTTTCAACTGATAAAAACTTAGAGATCTTAAATAGTTTGGATAATTTGTTTTATAAAAATATATTTATTCTTAGTAAAGATGAGATTAAAAAAGTTTTGGATAAACAAAATATAGTTGAAGAATTTACTATAAAAAAAATTTATCCTTCGACACTTTATATTAAAATTAAACCAACAAAATTTATTGCCAGGATTTCAAATAAAGACCAATCCTTAATTGGCACTAATGGCAAAATAATTAAAAATAATGTTAGTAATGAAAAATTGCCATATGTTTTTGGTGAATTTAATCCTAATGATTTTTTAAATTTTAAAAATAATATTCAACAATCTGAATTTTCTTTTTCTGAATTGAAAACATTATATTTTTTTCCATCAAAAAGATGGGACATTTTAACAAAAAATGATATTTTAATTAAATTACCTCAAGGCCATATAATTGAATCATTAAATTTAGCATATAAGATAATAAATACTAATAATTTTAAAGATAAAAAATTTATTGATTTGAGAGTTAAGAATCATTTAGTTACAAAATAATGACCAATAAAAAGTTTCTAACAATATTCGACTGTGGGTTTTCCAGGATAAGAGCTGGCACATTTAATTTAGAAAACAAAGACAAAACTTTTTTCATTGAAAGTAATTTTATTTCAGATAGTTCAAACTTAAAATTAGAAATTCAAAAAATTATTACTTCATTAGAAAGAAATACCAATGAATATATTGATAATATAGACTTGATGGTGGATAGCACAAAAATGTTATCTATTGGTATCTCGATATCAAAAAAAATTGAAGAGTCAAAATTAAGACAAGATAATATTTTATTCATGGTTCAAGAAGCCAAACAATTGATTTTGAAGCATTACTCAAAACACACTGTTGCGCACATTATCATAAACAATTACAAAATTGATAATATTGATTATTCTGACCTTCCCGATGAAATTGAATGTAAGTTTATATCATTAGATATTATTTTTATCTGTCTTCCAAGTGAACTAATAGTCAATCTTAAAAATATTTTTTCAGAATCTAATATTTTAGTTAATCAAGTAATTTGTTCTAGTTATGCAAAATCTATGAATTATAAAAACGATCTAAATTTAACTGGTGAAGTATCTTTTATCGATATTGGGTTTAAAAAAACATCAATTTTGTCTTACATTGATGATAGATTTATCTCTTTAGATGTTTTACCAGTTGGTGGGAATCATATTACAAAAGACATTTCCCTAATTTTAAAAATAGATTTAAATCAGGCAGAACAATTAAAATTGAATTTTGATAAAACAAACAAACATTTAAATAATGAAAATTTTTCAATAGAAATGATTCAAAAAATAGCGTTTGCCAGAACTGAAGAAATTTTAGAATTATGCACAAAATCCCTTGAGTCAAATGCACAGATGTTAGGACATTTTAAAATGATATTAATGGGTGAAGGATCAAAAATATTAGACAACAAATTTAAAGATATGATTTCATTTTCTAGGGATATAGATTTTTTAGAAGAAACATTTAAGGATGTTTGTAATTCTGGGTTTAAACTTAGAGCTGGGCCAAACAAACAGGAGGTTGTAGTAGTACCAAAAAAACTCTTAAAACAAGGTTTTTTTGAAAAGTTGTTTCATTTCTTTAGGTAAGTTAGTATTTTACTGTAACATTTCTTGTTTTTCTTAAGTTAATGCAATTATTTATAAGAGATGGATGTCTGTGCTAAGTCAAAAAACTGTTAACAAAGATATTACCTTTAAAGGTGTTGGGCTTCATAGTGGAATAGATGTCACTATGATAATCAAGCCAGCGAAACCAAATTCTGGAATCCTTTTTAAAAGAACAGATCTTATTGAAAATAATATAATAATACCAAATATTTTTAATGTTAGTAGTGCTGTGTATTGTACAACCATATCAAATGAAAGTGGAGCAAGTGTTTCAACAATTGAACATTTAATGGGAGCCTTATATGGTCTGGGAATTGATAATGCATTAGTTGAAATTGATAACCAAGAAGTTCCAATTCTGGATGGGTCAGCTAAACTATTTATTGAAGCAATATCTCAAGTTGGAATTAAAAGTAGTGACGCGCCAATAAAAATAATTAAAATTGAAAAAAAAATTGAATTCTATGATGGAAATAAATCAATTTCTATCGAACCAAGTAAAATTAGTCTGGATATAGATTTTGAACTAAAATATGAAAATGACCTAATCGGTACTCAAAGAAATTTAGTTAAAGTATTTGAGTCAGATTTGACTGATGTCTATAGTTCTAGAACATTTTGTCTTTTTGAAGATATTGAGAAATTAAAAAAAATGGGTTTAGCGAAAGGGGGAAGTCTTGATAACGCCATAGTTGTCAAGAATAATAAAATTTTGAATAAAAGTGGTCTTAGAAATGAAAAAGAATTTGTAAACCATAAAATTCTAGACTGTATGGGGGATTTATATTTAAGTGGCTATAAGATAATTGGAAAAATTATTTGTTCTCAGGGAGGCCATAAACTGACTAATCAATTGTTAAGAAAAGTTTTTCAGCAGGATAAAAATTTTTCAATAATAGAAATTAAAGAAAAGACTTTACCACATAATTTCATTAATAAAGTTCATTTAAAGTCTATCGCATAATTTTATTTCTTATATAAATATTATTTATAAAAAATAAATGAAATATCTAATTAAATTAACTGTTTTATTATTAATCATTATATTAAATTCTTGCTCTAAAGAAGATAGAAAAATTTCAGCAATTAAAGAGATGAATCAAGAAAAAGAAATGATTCAAGCTTATAAAGATGGGGTCAAAGCACTAGAAGAAGAGGATGCATTTTTGGCGGCAAAGAAATTTTCAGAAGCGGAGCTACTTTACCCACAATCAAAATGGGCATCAAAATCTGCATTAATGGTAGCTTACAGTTATTATAGTCAAAATTACTACTCTGAAACAATATTTAACCTAGAAAGATTTTTAAAAACTTACCCGAAAGATACAAGATTAGACTATGCCCATTACTTAATCGGTATAAGTTATTATGAAAATATCCAGGGTGAAAAAAAAGATCTAAAGCCACTACTTATAGCAAGAGATAAGTTTAATTTTGTAATAAAAAATTATCCCAAAACTGATTTTGCCTTAGATTCAAAATTTAAAATTGATTTGATAAATGACATTTTAGCAGCAAAAGAAATGTATATAGGTAGACATTATATTAAGAAAGAAAAATGGATAGCAGCAATTAATAGATTTAAAAATATAATTAATGATTATGAAACCACAATTTACGCTGAAGAGGCTATACATAGATTGGTAGAAATTCATTATAAAATAGGCCTAGAAAGTGAAGCTAAAAAATATGCAACTTTATTAGGTTACAATTATCTTTCAAGTGAATGGTATAAAAAATCTTATAAAATATTTAATAAAACATATGCAGTTAAGAAGATTGAACCAGAAAAAGAAAGTATAAAAAGTAAATTCAAAAAACTTTTTTAGTAAATGAATAAAGAACAAGTCAGTGATGATTATAAAAATAAAATTAAGTTATTAGAAAAATATAATAAACATTATTATGATAAAGATAAACCTATTGTATCTGATCAAGAATTTGATTTACTTAAAAAAAATATAATAAATTTAGAAAATAAGTATAAATTTTTAAGTAGTAAATACTCACCTAAAAAATCTGTTGGATATAAACCATCAAAAAATTTTCAAAAAGTCAAACATAGAGTCCCGATGTTGTCTCTTGGAAATGCTTTTAACGAAGAAGATTTAAAAAATTTTGAAAAGAAGATAATTAATTATTTAAGCTTAAAAGAATCAACCAAAATAGAATATAGCGCAGAGCCAAAGATTGATGGTATTTCAGCTTCATTAATTTATGTTAATGGGAATTTTATAAGAGGGCTTTCTAGAGGAAATGGAATTGAAGGAGAGGATATAACACTAAATTTAAAAACTATTAAAGATATACCTCTTAAAATAAAGGAGAGAAATTTTCCAGATGAGATTGATATTAGAGGTGAGGTGTTTATAGAAAATAATGATTTTAAATTAATTAATGAAAAATTTGCAAATCCTAGAAATGCTGCTTCTGGATCACTAAGACAGAAAGATCCAACTGCTACTGCCAAAATACCACTTAAATTTATTGCCTATACATATGGATATGCAGCAAAAATGAATATTGGTAATCAAACAGATTTTCTAGAAAATTTAAAATTATGGGGCTTTAAGATCAACTCGTTCAACAAAAAAATAAGAAACATTCAAGATTTAATGTCTAACTATAAAGATTTAGAGGACAAACGAAAAGAAATACCCTTTGATATTGATGGTATTGTATACAAAGTTAACAATTTTGATTTACAAAGAAGGCTGGGCTTTGCAGCTAATGCACCAAGATGGGCAATAGCACACAAATTTTCAGCTAATAGTTCAATTTCAGAAATAATAAATATCGAGATTCAAATTGGTAGGACAGGTGCACTTACGCCGGTAGCAAAGATTAAACCTGTTAATATTGGTGGGGTAATTGTCTCAAATGCAACACTTCATAATGAGGATGAAATCATTAGAAAGGATATAAGAATTGGAGATACAGTTGTAGTTGAAAGGGCTGGAGATGTAATTCCACATGTAGTTTTAGTAGACGTAACAAAAAGAGCAAAAAATTCGAAAGATTTTATTTTTCCAATTAACTGTCCATCATGTGGTGGCAAGACAATAAAGGATTATAATGAGATAACAAAAAAACAGGATGCGGTAAGAAGATGTGCTAGTGAAGGATATGAATGTGAACAAATTGTAATAGAAAAAATTAAACATTTTGTATCAAAAGAAGCGTTCAATATAGATGGTTTTGGAAAAAAAATAGTAGAAAATTTTTGGAATTTAAAATTAATTAGGTATCCACAAGATATTTTTAATATAGATTATAATAAAGTAGAAAAATTAGAAGGTTGGGGAAAATTATCAGTAACAAATTTACAATTTTCAATAGAACAAAAAAAACAAATTTCGCTAGAAAGGTTTATCTACTCACTAGGTATTAGGCATATAGGTCAAGAGAACGCAAAACTTTTAGCTAAATATTTAAAAACAGCAGTAAACTTTTTTAAATTATCAAATAGTGAAAATGTAGAAAATTTATCGAATATAGATGGAATTGGTATTACTCAGATTCAATCAATTAAGAAATTCTTTATAAATAAAAGAAATTTAGAAGTGTTATCTGAATTAGATAAAAATATTTCAATAGAAAATGTGATATTAGTAAACAACAAAGGGCTATTAAAGAATAAAACTTTTATGCTTACAGGAAAACTTAATGGAATAAGTCGAGCAGAAGCAAAATCGTTAATTGAACAGAACTCTGGAAAAATAATTAGTAACGTTAATAAAAAACTTAATTTTTTAATAGTAGGTGAAAAACCTACTACAAAAAAAGTTAATATAGCTAAAGAATTAAATATAAAAATTATAGATCAAAAAGAGTGGATGAAAATGCTAAATAAGACTAGCTAGCCATTTCCTTTCTTTTTTATTTAGTAAGCCAGAATATTGAGCATAAATATTTAAATGATACTTAAATAGGTAGTCTTTCTCTACTTTATTTAATAATTGGTAATTAATCAAATCTTTTTCTATGGGAGCGAGTGTAAGATTCTCAAAATATAATTTATTTTTTAATTTATTAACATAAATTAAATTCTCAATTCTAATACCAAAGTAATTTTTTTTATAATACCCAGGTTCATTACTTAAAATCATACCTTTTTCAATTTTAATAGAATTATTTTTAGATATTGATTGAGGACCTTCATGAACATTTAAAAAAAAACCAACTCCATGACCAGTGCCGTGGGCATAATCCAGACCATCTTTTTTTAGAAATTTTCTAGCTCTTATATCAATTTTTCCCCCGTATCATCTTTATGTAAATCTGTAAGTGCAACAGCAATATGACCCTTTAAAACTTTAGTAAAAGCATTTTTTATATTCTGTTTTTGATTTGAAAAACATATTGTTCTAGTAACATCTGTAGTTCCATGACGGTATTGTCCACCTGAATCACATAAGAAAATATCTTTTTTATGAATAATTTTCGTAGATTCTTTTATTGCCCTATAATGAACAATTGCACCATTTGAACCTGAGCCAGCGATAGTATTAAAACTTGGAAATAAATAGTTACTGTTTAGTTTTCGAAATTTTTCTAATTTATTTTGTGCATCAACCTCTGTTATAATTTTTTTATTTATGTTTTTAATCCAATAAATAAACCTTGTTAGTGCTAAACCATCTTTTTTATGAGCTTCAATCATATGATTAATTTCATATGAATTTTTAATTGATTTTAGTTTATAAATTGGGTCATCTATATTTAAAATATTAAATTTTAATTTAATAATGTTTTCATAGAAAATTGAACAAGTTTTGTCATCAATTATAAAATTTTTCCCATCAAGTTTATTAATTAAATTTGGTAAATTTTTAATATCAACAACTTGATTTTTTTTTATTTTATTTTCTTTAATGATTTTTTGCACATTTTGTTTATTTGTAATTAAAAATAATTTTTTGTTTTTACTAATAATTAACCTAGAATTAGGTATTGGGCTATTTGGATTGTCATATCCTCTTATATTTAATAGCCATGCAATATTTTCAGGAGCGCTAGAAAATAAATAATCAGCTTTATTTTTTTTTAGAAAATTTGTTACTCTTGAAATTTTTGATTGATGGGTTTCGCCTACAATTTTTTTTGGTAAAGAGTAAAAAGGTATTTTTTTCTCTCTCTTATATTTAAATATTTTGTCAATTAAGTTTTCATTAATAGAAACAAGATTATTATTAGAAAAATAACTTTTAATTTTTTTGGATGTAAATAATCTTGGATCATAACCTAAATTATATTTTTTAATAATTGTGTGGGGTAACTTCTTGTGGATTTCTATAATTTTAAAATTTTTAGCTGATTCTTGTTGAGCCTGAATAGTGTACCTTCCATCAACAAACAAATAATTATTTTTTTTTAGAATGACAGCAACACCAGCTGAGCCAGAAAAATTACTAATGCTTTTTAATCTGTCATTTCTTGCATACTCAGAAAAATACTCATCGTTTTTAGGTACAATGTAACCATCAATTTTAAGTGTTTTGAATCTTTCTTTTAATAATTTAATTTTAGCTTTAATCATTTGATTCTTTTTTGATACCTTATCCATCCAGGACTTTTTATTTCTTCCTCAATTTCAAAATCTTGATTAAATTCAAAATCATTATCATTTTCTTTTGATTCATCAAAAAATGAATTTTTTTCTAAATATTTTTCTGGTAACTCTTCAATAAATCTTGAGGCCATACTGTCAATCCAATTACCTTGATAAAATCTATTCATAGCAAACGATATTAAGGCTTTCTTTTTAGCCCTAGTTATACCAACATAAGCCAATCTTCTTTCCTCCTCTAGTCCATTTTGACCTTTTTCTTCTATAGATTTTTGGTGTGGAAAAAGACCTTCTTCCCATCCTGGTAAAAATACAACATCAAACTCAAGACCTTTTGAACCATGCATTGTCATCATGTTAACCTTTTCTCCATCCCAATCTTGATCAATTGAAGTTGCTAATGCTACGTGCTCTAAAAAACCTTCTAAACTTACAAATTCTTTCATGGCGCTTAAAAGTTCTTTAATATTTTCTAGTCTATTTTCATTCTCTAAATCTTTTTTATTCTTAAGCATAGCTGAATAACCAAACTCATCTAAAACTAACTGTAACAGTTTAACATGACTAACCTTTTTTATATTAATATCATTTCTCCACTTATCTATTAAGGATAAAAATGAACCTAAACCTACTTTTGTTTTTGGCTTGATTAAGTTTTGTTCCATTAATTGTTTTGATGAAATTTCTAAGCTTGAAGAATTTTTTTTTGCAAATTCATGTATTAACTTTATAGTACTTTCACCTATAGATCTTTTAGGGTTATTTACTATTCTATCAAAAGCCAGATCATCTTTTGGTTGATGAATTAACCTTAGGTAAGCAACACAATCTTTAATTTCTGCTCTTTCATAAAATTTTGTTCCACCTAAAATTCTATAAGGTAATCCAATTTTTAAAAACCTTTCTTCAAATTCTCTTGTTTGAAATATAGCCCTAACTAAAATTGCGATATTATTAAATGAGTATTTTTTTTTTAGTTTCTTTTCTATTTCATCAGAAATTCCTATCGCTTCATCTTTCCCATTTTTGAAACAATTAAGTTTAACAAGATCTCCCTCTTCCATTGTTGTTTTTAAAGTTTTACCAACTCTATTTTGATTGTTAGCAATAAGATTAGATGCAACTGATAAAATATTCTGAGAGGATCGATAATTTTCTTCTAGTCTTATTACTTTTGAATTCTCATAAACTTGATCAAATTCTAAAAAATTTTTAATTTCTGCACCACGCCAGCTATATATAGATTGATCATCATCACCGACACAGCAAAGATTTTTATGTTTTTCTGATAATAGATAGAGCCATCGGCTTTGTATATAGTTTGTATCTTGATACTCATCAACCAGTATGTATTTGAAATTATTTGAATAAATTTCTCTTATATCTAAATTTCTCTCTAAAATTTTAACGACATGCAATATCAGATCACCAAAGTCACATACATTTAGGTCTAATAATTTTTGTTGATAAATTTTAAATAGAGGAAGTACAGTTTTTTCATAAATATCATTCTTATTAATAATGACTTCGTTTGGATAAAAGCCTTTATTTTTCCACCTATCAATAATTGACAAAATGTATTTTGGTGCTAGTTGTTTAATGTCTATATTTTCTGCTTTGCAAATATTTTTGATTAAACGCACCTGGTCATCTGTATCAATAATTGTAAAATTCGATGTTAATCCAATAGCGGGAGCATGTTTTCTTAATAATTTTGCACAAATAGAATGAAAGGTTCCAAGCCATGATAATCCTATGGCTTCAGAATTAAGTATAGAGCTCACTCTACTTTGCATTTCTTTTGCAGCTTTATTTGTGAATGTTACTGATAGTATTTGATTCGGAAATGCCTTTTTTTCTTTAATTATGTGTGCAATTCTAGAGGTTAAAACCTTAGTTTTTCCAGAGCCTGCACCTGCTACTATAAGTAATGGGCCATCAAGGTATAAAACAGCTTCTTTTTGTGCATTATTAAGATTGTTTAAATATTCTGAGTTTATCATTTTTAAAATTTCATTATAAGTTAATTAAATTTCAACAATATTTATGAGACAATTTGTAAAAAATTTTAATAACCTAATTAAAAAGACAATATTCAAAGTTGAGAATAAAACAAATACTAAATTCAAAATTAGTAACTTTAATAAATTTTTAATAACTTTTATTGGCCTATTATTTCTTTACCTATTTTATTTATTAATACCTGTTTTGTATGAAAAAAGCTGGATTCAAAAAAATATAGAAATTCAAATTCTTAATGAATTTAGAATTAATATAAGCACATCTTCAGATATTTCATACCGCATTCTTCCTGCACCACATTTTTTAATTCAAAACTCTAAAATATTATTAGATAAATCTAAAAGCAACAAATCTATTGCTGATGTCAAAACTTTGAAAGTTTTTTTAAATCAAAAAAATTTCTTTGATAAAGAGAAAATGAGTCTAAAAAAAATGATTATTGATAGTGCTAATTTTTCTTTATTAAGAAAAGAACTTAAATTACCAAATGACTATGCTAAGAATCAATTTTCAAATAAAAAAATTAAGATTAATAATAGTAATATTTTTCTTAAAGATAATTTAAATGAGATAATTACAATTATTAAAATAAATAAAGCTGTCTTATTTTTTGATGATAAAAGGCAATTAAATTTATTTAATTTAAAAGGAGATACTTTTGGCGTTCCTTTTATTTTTAACTTTGAGAATAATAATAACACTTTAGTAGATACAAAAATAAATTTCGAAGCTAAGTCACTTAATTTAAGTATTTTAAATGAACTATCTCAGGAAGATTCTACCTCTAGTATGGGTAAAATTATTATTTCAATTTTAAACTCTACAATTAAAACAAAATATAATGTGGAAGAAAAATTAATTACTTTTAAAACTGATAATACTAGGTTAAAGAATTCAAAAATTGAATACAACGGAAAACTGTCAATTAATCCCTTTGATTTAGATCTAAATATTAATTTAGGAAATTATAAAATATCTCAATTATTTAATTTACCCCCTATATTTAAAGAATTTATTGAGTCAAAATTATTATTTAATGATAACTTAAGTTTAGATATATCAATACTAGCTGACACATATGCAAAAAATGAATTATTTCAAAATGCTAAAATCATGCTTAATATTGTTAACGGTGAAATTAATTTTGATAATACAATATTAACCAATAATAACATAGGATTATTGAAGTTAAGAAATAGTAATTTATTTATTGAAAATAATAAATTAATTCTTGGGACTGACTTATTTCTTGATATTAAAAACTCTGAGAATTTATTTTCTTTTCTTAACACAAGTAAGAAATCAAGGAAAAAGATCAAAAATATTTTAATTAATTTAGATTATGATTTTTCAAATAGTAAAATTAAGTTTAATAAAATTATGATTGACAACAAAGAATTAGGAGATCAATTTTTAAATATATTAGATGATTTTCAAGACAATAATTTAAATAATTCAATTAAAAGTAGGCGCATATTAAATAAACTATTGGACATTTATGAGGGGTAAATCATTTTTTTAGGATCTACTATTCGCTCATAATCTTTTTCTTTAATAAGACCTGTTTTAAGAGTTTCTAGTTTTAATGTGGTTCCATTTCTTAAGGCTGTTTTTGCTATTCTTGCAGCGTTATCATATCCAATATGTGGTGCTAGAGCAGTTACCAGCATTAAAGAATTATCTAAATGTTCTTTAATTCTTTTTTTGTTAGCTTTAATTCCTTTTACGCAAAAAATGGCAAAGTTTTTTGTGCTATCGGCAATAAGGTCTATTGATTGAAGTACGTTATGAGCAATCATTGGCTTAAACACATTTAATTCAAAATGTCCATGAGAACCAGCTATCGTAATTCCCATATGATTGCCAATTACTTTAGCGCAGACCATTGTTACAGCTTCGCATTGAGTAGGATTAACTTTTCCTGGCATAATAGAGGAGCCAGGTTCATTTTCTGGAAGTGTTAATTCACCATACCCTGCACGTGGCCCAGAACCTAAAAATCTTATATCATTTGATATTTTCATCAAAGAAACAGCACAAGTATTTAGAGCTCCAGAGAAATTTACAATTGAATCATGGGCAGCTAATTCTGCAAATTTATTATTAGTTGGCTTAAAAGGCATGTTAGTATACTTGCCTATCTCTTTTATAATTTTTTTGTCAAAACCTTTTTTAGAGTTAATTCCAGTTCCTACTGCTGTGCCACCTTGTGCTAAAAAATATATCTCTTTAAGGGCAACCTCTATTCTCGCAATACATTTTTTTAATTGCATATGATAGCCTGAGAATTCTTGGCCAAGAGATAAGGGTGTTGCATCCTGCAAATGAGTTCTGCCGATTTTGATAATATCTTTAAATTCTCTAGATTTTTTTGCCAATTCTCTTTCTAGAATTTTTAAATTTGGTAATAGCTTTGATATAGTTTCCTGAGCTACAGATATATGCATTGCTGTAGGAAATACGTCATTTGTAGATTGTGACTTGTTAACATGATCATTGGGGTGAACAGGTTTTTTGGATCCTTTTTTTCCACCCATTATTTCAATTGCTCTATTCGCTATTACCTCATTAACATTCATATTTGTTTGAGTGCCAGAGCCAGTTTGCCAAACTTTTAATGGAAAATTTTCATCTAATTTTCCTTTAATAACCTCATCAGAAGCTTTTATTATTGAATTAGTTATTTTCTTATTAATTTGTTCTTCTTTATAATGAACTAAAGCAGCCGATCTTTTGATAATTGCAATAGATTTTATTATTGAAATATTAACTAAGATTTTTCCAATATTAAAAAACTTATTAGATCTTTGAGTTGATGCACCCCAATATTTATCATTAGGAACATTAATACTTCCCAAACTATCGATTTCTTTTCTTAATTTCATTGATTAATATATAATTAATAATTTACTATATTTATATATTAAATTTTAAGAAACTAATAGGAGCTAAATGTCAAATTTTAACAAAGTAAAAACCTTTATGGAAACCTTTGGTCAAGAGGTGAAAACTAAACCTTCTTTTAGTACCGATAAAGTTAATGATCTAAGATATGATTTGATTAAAGAAGAGCTAGACGAACTTAAGGAGGCAATGGAAAATAAAGACCTTTTAGAAGTTGCCGATGCATTAACAGATATACTGTATGTCACATATGGAGCAGGACATGCTTTGGGCATTGATCTTGATAAGTGTTTTAATGAAGTACAAAATTCAAATATGAGCAAATTGGGAGATAATGGCAAGCCCATTTATAATGAATCAGGAAAGGTTATGAAGGGACCAAAATATTTTAAACCTGACTTAACTAAATTTGTAACCTAATGAATATTTTTTTTTTAGAAAAGTTAAGAAAAATATATAAGTCGTTAGGAAAAAAAGAAAAAGAAATAAACGATTTAATAACATTTAAAAAATTTAAAAGAAATTCAATTAATTATAAAATTTCTGATCATAATTTTAATTTAGAAAATATAACTGAACAAAAAATAAAATTTGTTGCTGCTATAACCTTTTATTACAATGAAAGTAAAATTGATAACTTAATACAAGCTTGTAAGAGTCTGGGTGAAATAACAAGTAATAGTGAAATTTACATTTTTACGAACAAAAATTCAGAATTATTAATCAATAGATGTAAAGAAAATTTAAGCTTTAATGTTAATTTTGAAATTATCAATCAGCCAGTCAATGACAGGTTACTACCTTGGTACCATGTTAATCTAATGAAAAACTTTTTTAAAAGAACTGAGATTACTCATTTTATATATTTAGAAGACGATATATTATTAAATAAAAAAAATTTTTACTATTGGATAAATAGTAGAAAAATTTTAAAAAGGTTTAATCTAATTCCAGGCTTTATAAGAACTGAAAAAAATTTTGTAGACAGCAAAATTTATGCAATTGATTTTATAAAAAAAAATAAAATAAAAAATCTTCCTAATTTATATTTAAACAAAACTTATAATTTTATTAATCATCATTACCCGTATCAAGGCATGTACCTATATGACAGAGAATTAATGAAAGAGTATTTATTTGGACCTTCAAGCAACCCTGATTGTGGTCATGGCGCATATAAAATTGATTTTTTAGATACAAGAATGATAAATTTAGATTTGATGGCTAAAGCTAATATTGGGCTGACCTACATGAATATTCCAGAAGGTTTTTATAATAGACTAGTAACTCTTTACAACAAAGACCTAAAAAAAATAGATAAAGCATGTTGTATTGAGCATTTATCACAAAGATATTCCAATGAAGAATCTTCTTTTGGCAATATAAATCTAGAGGATGCCCTCAGTTAATTTATACTCGTAGTAAGTTATCTTTATTTTTTTTTATTAAGTATAAGAAGTCCAGTAATCAGGGGCGTTCTGTTTCCCGCCCTAAGTCAGAAAACACCATAATTATAACTTTTTTATAAGGTACATAGTTAGGTACATAGTAATTTAAGGTTTTTTTGTTTTAGATTTGTGTTTGAGGTACATAGCAATATTTGATTAAACTTACTTTATGAAAAATTTTCTCTTAAAACTAAAACTTTTAGAAATTAAATTAAAAACCTCAGGTACATTAGGGTACGTTGTATATTGTATAATAGGAATAACAGTAATGTTCATTATATGGGGATTAATTTTTAAATTAGGTGCTATTATTTTTTTAACTCCTTTTTTAAATATTAAATATTTGGGAGATATAACTTTATTAAAACTATTATTAATAATATTTGGATTTTTCTTTGTAGTGGCATTATTTAATAATAAAAATAGTAATTAAGGGGCGTTCTGTAACTCGGTCGCTCTTCTAATAACCTTTATTATTTTTTAATACTGATTGGTTTTCCAAATTTATTATTTTTCTTATTTCCATCAGCAACCCACCATACAATAAGAATAATAACCCCTATAATTGTAAGATACAGAAGTTGCCACCAACCAGATCTACCAGTGTCATGAAGTCTTCTCGCTCCAACTGCCAAACTTGGTAATAGTATAATTATATATGCTACCCATTCAAATGCTCCTGTTTCAACATAACCAAATAAATGATCAAGCACTCCTCCAACTATTTGTGCAATTACACAAAATAACTGAAACCACCAAAACTCAGATTTTCTTGATCTTCCATCAAAAATAGAAAACTTTTTAAAACATACTTCTATTGACTGAGTAAAGTTCATTATAAATTATTAAACTAATTTACACACTCTGTAAATAAAGGTGTCTGCTAATAATTAAGGTGTCTGCTTTAGTGTCTGCTCTTAAAATTAAAAAAAGATAATAGAATCAACGTGGATACTTTGTTTAGGGGCGTTCTGTTACCCGGTGCCCCAGACCGTGCTTCTATAATTAACCTAAGTTAATTATGCAGCAATAGCGTAACTTTCGTTAGCATTTAAAGTTTAGCCCGTCACGGTGGAACAATCCCGAACGAAAGAATAGCCTTTAGTCACCCGTCGATCCTATTTCACCCCCATAAGTTGTAATGGTGGAGGTGGTGGGTACTGCCCCCACGTCCGTAATGGTTATTACGAAATTCGTTTATCGTCGTAGTTGGCAAGCCAACAGTATTAATATAAAAGCATTTGAAAGAGATTCAATAAAAAAAAATTCAGTAAAAATCATGAAATTAACTAAAGAACAATCACAAGAAATTAAAGACCAACAGTCTCAAAAAAATCAAACGAAAAGAGTTACTGCTCCAGCACTTGAAAATATTCTTTATGAGGCAATGCCCGCACTTGATCATGGATTTGTTCGAGTAGTTGATTATATGGGTGATGATACATCCATTGTTCAATCAGCTAGAGTTTCATATGGAAAAGGAACTAAGCAAGTTTCAACTGATGCTGGTCTAATTAAATATTTAATGAGACATTGGCACAGTACTCCATTTGAAATGTGTGAGATTAAATATCATGTTAAACTTCCAATTTTTATTGCTCGTCAATGGATTAGACATAGAACGGCAAATGTTAATGAATACTCAGCAAGGTATTCTATTTTAGATAAAGAATTTTATTTACCATCAGCAGAAAATCTAGCAGCACAGTCCTCAAGTAACAGACAGGGTAGAGGTGATATTATTGAAGGTGAACAAGCAAAAGAAGTTTTAGAACTTTTAAAAAATGATGCTGATAGAACTTATGATAATTATGAGATGATGTTGAATGAGAGATTTGATGGATCAACTATTGATGAAAATAAAAAAGGTTTAGCAAGAGAACTTGCAAGAATGAATTTAACTTTAAACACTTACACTCAATGGTACTGGAAAACTGATTTATTAAACTTGATGAATTTTTTAAGATTAAGAGCTGACAGTCATGCTCAGTATGAAATAAGAGTATATGCAGACATCATGTTGGACACTGTTAAGAAATGGGTTCCAATAACTTATGATGCATTTATGGATTATAGAGTTGGTGGTACAGAAGTTTCTGCAAAAGGAAAAGTTATAATTCAAAAACTCATTAAAGGTGAAGAAGTTAACCCTGATAGCTCTGGTTTATCAAAAAGAGAATGGAATGAGCTAATGACTGCTTTTGACCTTAAAGATAAGTTGATTTAATTTTTCTAGCAAAGTCTAAATATATTTTAGAAATTTCATGTTCAGGATTAGCTTCAACAATTGGCTTTCCTTCATCTCCACATTTTCCAACCTCAGGATTTATTGGAATTTCTCCTAGAAACTCTTTACCAAATTCTTCTGCAGTTCTCTTAACACCACCCTCACCAAATATTTTATATTTTTTACCATCATCACCTTTAAAATAACTCATGTTATCAACTAGACCTAAAATTTTAACTCCAAGTTTATCAAACATTTTAATTCCTCTTTTAACATCTAGAAGAGCAACTTCTTGAGGAGTGGAAACTATAATTGCTCCATCCATTTTAATTTCTTGAGAAAAAGTTAACTGAGTGTCACCAGTTCCTGGTGGCATATCTACAATTATAAAATCTAAATCTTTCCAACCTACTTTTTGAGTAAAGGTTTTAATAGCACTTGTAACCATAGGTCCACGCCAAATCATTGGAGTTTGTTGATCTGCAAGAAAACCAATGGACATACATTGAATATCATATTTTGTAATTGGAGTTAAAGTCTGTCCATCACTTTTTGGTTTTTCGTTAATATTAAACATCTTTGGAATTGAAGGACCATAAATGTCAGCATCAAGTAAACCAACTTTGCAGCCAATTTGTTTTAAAGCTAAAGCAAGATTAGTTGCAAAAGTTGATTTTCCAACACCACCTTTTGCACTTGATACAGCTATTGTAAATTTTGTTCCTAAAATTGGGTTTTTTGTGAATTTTCTGGGCTCCAATTTTTTCTTCATTGCGTCACTTAGTTCTGGCTTTTTATCAGTCATACCCTCATCATTACTTGTTTTTTATTAGAAAGACATTATATACTTTGTCATATGTCAGATGATTTTCAAGGTAGAGGTGGAAGCCCATGGGGAACACCTCCAGGTGGAGGAAACGGTTCTGGAAAAGGACCAACACCACCAGACATCGATGCATTAATAAAAGATATTCAAAGTAAGATAAATAGATTTTTACCTGGTGGAAGCTCATCAGGAAAAAAACCAATTGGTTTAATTTTAATAATCTTAGCCTTCGTATGGTTAGCAAGTGGACTTTATAGAGTGGGACCTGATGAACAAGGTGTTGTGCTAAGATTTGGTAAGTTTGTAAAAACAACTCAACCAGGATTACACTATCATATTCCAATTCCAGTAGAGACAGTTCAGACACCAAAAGTTACAAAAGTAAATAGAATTGATATTGGATTTAGATCTGAAAGAGATAGTGGTTTTTCACAAGGTGGAGGAGTTGCTGATGTTCCTCAAGAAAGCTTAATGCTCACTGGTGATGAAAACATTGTAAATATAGATTTTTCAGTATTCTGGGTAATTAAAGATGCAGGTAAGTTCTTATTTGAAATACAAGACCCAGAAGGAACAGTAAAGGCTGCAGCAGAAACAGCTATGAGAGAAGTGATTGCAAAAAGCAATATTCAACCAATTTTAACTGAAGGTAGAGCATCAATAGAAATTGAAACACAAGAAATTATTCAATCAATTTTAGATGAGTACAATAGTGGAATACAAGTTACGCAAGTTCAAACTCAAAAAGCAGACCCACCTGATCAAGTAATAGATGCATTTAGAGATGTTCAAGCTGCAAGAGCTGATATGGAAAGATCTAAAAATGAAGCTGAAGCTTATGCAAACGATGTGATACCGAGAGCTAGAGGGGAAGCTGCAAAAATCATGCAAGCAGCCGAAGCTTATAAGCAAAAAGTTGTTGCGTTGGCTGAAGGTGAAGCTAGTAGATTTATTTCTATTTATAATGAGTACGCTAAAGCTAAAGAAGTTACTCAAGAGAGAATGTATTTAGAGACTATGGAAAAAGTATTAGCAGATATAGATAAGGTTATTATTGAAAAAAATGCAGGTTCTGGTGTAGTACCGTACTTACCGCTCCCTGAATTAGGCAAAAAGAAAGCATCGAATTAATGAAAAAAATTTTATTACCCATAGTCATTTTAATAGCAGCATTAGCATTCTTCTCTATCTTTATAGTTAAAGAAGTTAATCAAGCAATTGTTCTACAGTTTGGTGACCCTAAAAAGATTATATTAAAACCTGGCTTAAACTTTAAAATACCTTTTATTCAAAATGTGGTTTTTTTAGATAGTAGAATTTTAAATTTAGATACACCACCAATAGAAGTGATTGCATCAGACCAAAAAAGATTGATCGTTGATGCTTTTGCAAGGTTTCAAATTGTAGACCCTTTAAAATTTTATATTTCAGTTGGGAATGAAAGGGTTGCAAGATCAAGATTAGCAACAATTATTAACTCAAGACTTAGAAATGTTCTAGGACAGCAAGAATTACAAACATTACTTTCAAAAGACAGAAGTAAGCAAATGTCTTTAATACAAGAAGGCGTAAACGTTGAAGCTAAGAATTTTGGTATTAAGATAGTAGATGTAAGAATTAAAAGAGCAGATTTGCCTGAAGCAAACAGTGAAGCAATCTTTAGAAGAATGCAGACTGAAAGAGAAAAAGAAGCTAAAGAATTTAGAGCAAGAGGTGCAGAAATGGCTGTAACTATTACATCAACTGCTGATAAAGATGTGTCAGTGTTGTTAGCTAATGCTAATAAGAATTCAGAAATAATGAAAGGACAAGGTGATGGGGAGAGAAATGCAATTTTTGCAGATGCATTTGGTAGAGATCCAGAATTTTTTGCTTTCTATAGAGCGATGCAAGCCTATGAGACCGCTTTAATAGGTGGAGATACTTCTGTAATCTTGTCACCTGATAGTGAATTCTTTAAATTTTTTGGAAACATTAAACCTAAAAAGTAAATCAAATACATGAAGGAGCTAATTATAGCTTTTGGTCTTTTTCTTTTTATAGAGGGAATTTTGTACACCTTATTTCCATCTAAAATGAGAAGTATGTTATTAAAATTAAATGATGTGACCAATAGTCAATTAAGAACAGGTGGATTTATATTTACAGTAATAGGATTTATTATTATCTGGTACATTAAAAATTAAAATGAATAAAATTAAAAAATTATTAATAGTATTTTTTACAATTAGTTTTGCTTCTCAAGTTTTTGCAAAAGATATACCAGGGTCCTTTGCAGATTTAGCAGAAAGATTAATGCCATCAGTTGTAGATATTTCGACAACAACTACTGTAACTACCAATACTAATCCTTTTCCAGGGTTTCAATTTCCTCCAGGATCACCATTTGAAGATATGTTTAAAGAATTTGGAACACCTCAAACAAGAAAATCTGCAGCCTTAGGGTCAGGATTTATTATTGATGAAAAAGGAATTGTAATAACTAATAATCATGTCATTCAAGATTCTGAAGATATTGTTGTTAGAGTCGGAGGAGATAAAGAATATAAAGCTACGATTATTGGAGCTGACCCACTCTCTGATATTGCTGTTCTTCAAATAGTTTCTAAAAAAAAATTTATACCAGTTGATTTTGGTGATTCAGATAATGCAAGAATTGGTGATTGGGTAATAGCAATTGGAAACCCTTATGGTCAAGGTGGAACAGTGACATCAGGAATTATATCAGCAAGAAACAGGTCAATAGGGTTATCACGTTATGAAGATTATATTCAAACTGATGCTTCAATTAACTCAGGTAATTCTGGAGGTCCATTATTTGACATGAATGGAGATGTAATAGGAATTAATACAGCTATTTTAGGTAAAGGTGGCTCGATTGGTATAGGTTTTTCAATACCATCTAATAGTGCAAAAAAAGTTGTTAGTCAGTTAATAGAATTTGGTGAAACTAAAAGAGGATGGCTAGGTGTTAGAATTCAAGTTGTAACTGAAGAAATTGCTGATATTGAAAAATTAGATGAGCCAAGAGGTGCATTAGTTGCAAGCGTGGCAGAAAAAAGTCCATCAGATAAAGCTGGTATTAAAGCGGGAGATATCATTTTAGAATTTAATGGAACACGAATTAATGAAATGAAAGAATTGCCCAAAATTGTTGCACAAACACAAGTGGGTAAAATAGTGGATGTCAAGGTTTGGAGGAATAAAAAAGAAATTACAAAAAAAATTAAATTGGGAAGGTTAGAAACTTCAAGTGACTTTGTGGAAGAAAAAAAAGTAACAGAAACAGAGACACCAGAGATTTCGGAGATAAAATCTTTAAAAATTATAACAAGATTATTAAATAAAAAAGATATTGCACAGAGAAAACTTCCCAATCAAATAACAGGATTGGTTATAACAAATATTGGTAAAAATAGCCCCGTTAACTATTTAAATGTAGGAGATATAATAGTTGAGGCACAAAAGAAAAAAATTAAATCCACAAAAGACCTTGAAGATATAGTTAGTAAATCTTTAAAATCTAATCAAAAAACAATTTTGATTGTCATTTATAATAGTCAAAACCAAAGAAGATATATTGGTGTTAAGTTAGATTGATAATGGACAAACAGTCCAAGATTATTTTAATTTCAGGACCTACAGCTTCAGGTAAATCAATTTTTGCTGTCAAAATTGCTAAAAAAATTAATGGAGAAATAATCAATGCAGACAGTATGCAGGTTTATAAACAGTTTAAAATTCTTACTGCTAGGCCCGAAAAAGCTGATCAGAAAAAAATTAAGCATCATATGTATGGTATTATTGATTTAAATAAAAAATTTTCTACAGGTCAATGGTTAAAAGCTGTTATTAAAAAGATCAAAGAAATTAAAGGAAGAAAAAAAACTCCTATATTAGTTGGAGGAACAGGATTGTATTTTCAATCTTTAGTTGATGGTTTGGTTAAAATTCCAGAAATTCCTATTAGGTTTAGAAATAAAATTAGATCAATGCAAAAAAAAGAAGGACAGAAAAATTTTTACAAAAAACTTTTAAAAATTGACCCTAAATCTAAAGGTAAATTTGATGCAAATGATACTCAAAGAACTATTAGAGCCTTTGAGATTAAATCATTTACAAAAATTTCCATGTATGAGTGGCTAAACAAAACTAAATCTGAATTTAAAGAAGAGGAATTTTTAAAACTATATATTGATTTTAAAAGAGAAGATCTGGTTAAAAGAATTTTATTAAGATCAATTAAAATGATTGAGGATGGAGCAATAAAAGAGGTAAAAAAATTTATTAAATTGAAAATTAAAAAAAATATGAGTGTTAATAAAATAATAGGGGTTGACGAATTGACACAGTACTTGGATAAAAAAATTAATTTAAATCAAGCAAAAGAATTAATTTCAATTAAAACAAGACAATACGCCAAAAGACAAGCAACATGGGCAAGAAGTAGAATGACCTCATGGGAAAAAATTAATCCAACTGAGGTTGCTGATTATATAAAAAAATTAAATAAATCATCGGTTAAACTTGACCAATTAACATAAAGTCGAATAGATTGCCCAAATGGGTAATTTATATTCTGGAGCAGAAATTGTGTTTAAGTGTCTTAAAGACCAAAAAGTAGAACATATTTTTGGTTATCCGGGTGGAGCAGTACTTCCAATTTATGACGAATTAAAAAACCACCCATCCATAAAACATATTTTAGTTAGACACGAACAAGGTGCTGGTCATGCCGCTGAAGGTTATGCAAGATCAACTGGAAAACCAGGTGTGGTATTGGTTACATCAGGACCGGGTGCCACTAATGTTGTAACAGCACTAACAGATGCCTACATGGATTCAGTTCCTCTAGTTTGTATTTCAGGCCAAGTGCCAACACATTTAATTGGAACTGATGCATTCCAAGAATGTGATACAACAGGAATTACCAGACCATGCACAAAACATAATTGGTTAGTTAAAGATATTAATGATCTTACAAAAATAATGCACGAGGCATTTGAAGTTGCAACATCAGGAAGGCCAGGACCAGTATTAGTTGATATTCCAAAAGATATTCAGTTTGCAAAAGCAAAATATTTTAAACCTAAAAAAGAAATAAAATTAAAGAGAAAATCACTTAATATATTTAAGCAAAGTGATATTGATCAATTAGTTGATTTAATGAAAAAGGCTTCAAGACCAGTTTTTTATACTGGCGGTGGTGTAATTAATTCAGGACCAAAAGCAAGTGAACTATTGAGAGAACTTGTTTCTATAACTGGATTTCCAATCACTTCAACTCTTCAAGGCCTAGGTGCTTACCCAGGCGATGATAATCAATTTTTAGGAATGCTAGGAATGCATGGAACTTATGAAGCTAACAATGCAATGTATGACTGTGACTTATTAATTAATATAGGTGCAAGATTTGATGATCGTATCACAGGAAAGATAGATGAGTTTTCTCCAAAATCTAAAAAAGTTCATATTGATATTGACCCATCATCAATAAATAAAATTGTAAAAGTTGATTTATCTATTGTAGGTGATGTTAGTGATGTCATTAGATCTACAACAAAAACTTTAAAAAAGAAAAATTTAAATCTTGAAAAATCTAATAAACAAAAAATTTCAAAATGGTGGCAACAAATTCAAAAATGGAGAACAAAACAATCCCTAAATTATATTAATAGTGATAAAATTATCAAACCACAACACGCTGTACAAAGGCTTTATGAATTAACAAAAAATCAAGATACCTATATAACAACAGAGGTTGGTCAGCATCAAATGTGGGCAGCTCAGCATTATAAATTTAATAAACCCAATAGATGGATGACATCAGGTGGACTTGGAACTATGGGTTATGGATTACCTGCTGCAGTAGGCGTGCAAGTTGCTCACCCAGAGAAATTAGTAGTTGATATTGCAGGTGAAGCATCAATTTTAATGAATATACAAGAGATGTCAACAGCAGTTCAATATAACCTACCTGTAAAAATATTTATTTTAAATAATCAATATATGGGTATGGTTAGACAGTGGCAGGAACTCCTTCATGAAAAAAACTATTCTGAAAGTTATTCAAAAGCATTACCAGATTTTGTCAAATTAGCTGAAGCTTATGGGTGTGTTGGAATTAGAGCAGAAGATCCAGATGAATTAGATGAAAAAATTGAAGAAATGATTAATATAGATGGACCTGTAATTTTTGATTGTCATGTTGATCAAGATGAGAATTGTTTTCCAATGATACCATCGGGAAAACCTCATAATCAAATGTTATTAGGCCCCAAGGATCAGGCAGAGAATAAAATTTCAGGCAAAGGAAAAGCATTAGTTTAAATGGCAAAATCTAAATCAGCATATAGTACACCTAGTAAATTAGGTAAAATTGATACTCATATAATTGTTGTTTGGGTTGATAATGAAGCAAGTGTATTATCAAGAGTAGTTGGACTATTTTCGGGTAGAGGTTATAACATTGAATCATTAGCTGTTGCAGAAGTAGATCAAAAAAAAAATCTTTCAAGAATTACAATTGTAACTACTGGAACACCACAGGTTATAGAACAAATTGTATTACAATTAAAAAAGTTAGTCCCAGTTCATAAAGTTGGAAATTTTAAAAGAGACGATAAAGAAGTTATATTTAAAGAGATGGCTTTATTAAAAATTGTTGCAAATCCTAGTAAAATTAAGAAAGCTTTAATTACTTGTAAAAAATACAATCCAGTTATATTAGATCAATCAGATAAATCTGCTGTAATTCAAATAACGGCATTAAGAAGAGAGATAGATAAGGTGACAAAAAATTTAAAACCATTTGGTCTTATTAGTGCTTCAAGAACCGGAGCGGTAGCAATGACAAGAGGTGCAGAGATTTTTAATTAATTATAAAGGAGAAAAAAAATGAAAATGTTTTATGAAAAAGATGCAGATGTAGATTTAATTAAAAGTAAAAAAATAGCAATTTTTGGTTATGGAAGTCAAGGTCATGCACACGCATTAAACTTAAAAGATAGTGGAGCTAAAGAAGTTGTTGTAGCACTTAGAGATGGATCTGCAAGTAGAGTAAAAGCAGAATCCAAAGGTTTAAAAGTAATGGGCTTATCTGACGCTGCAGAGTGGGCAGAAGTTGCGATGATACTTACACCAGATGAATTACAAGCTGCGATTTATAAAAATCATATTGACCAAAGAATTAAACCAGGAACAAGTATAGCTTTTGCTCATGGATTAAACATTCATTACAAGCTTATTGATGCAAGAAAAGATTTAGATGTATTTATGGTTGCACCAAAAGGCCCTGGACATTTAGTTAGAAGTGAATTTGAAAGAGGTGGTGGAGTACCATGCTTATTTGCTGTTCATCAAGATGGAACAGGTAAAGCACGGGACCTTGCATTATCATACGCTTCAGCAATTGGTGGTGGAAAGTCGGGTATTATTGAAACAACATTTAAAGATGAATGTGAAACTGATTTATTTGGTGAGCAATCAGTTCTTTGCGGTGGATTAGTAGAGCTGATTAAAAATGGTTTCGAAACTTTAACAGAAGCAGGATACGAACCTGAAATGGCATACTTTGAATGTCTACACGAAGTAAAATTAATTGTAGATTTAATTTATGAAGGTGGAATTGCTAACATGAATTATTCCATCTCAAATACAGCAGAATATGGTGAATATGTATCTGGTAAAAAAGTGGTAGATAGTGAAAGTAAAAAAAGAATGAAAGAAGTTTTAGCTGACATTCAATCAGGAAAATTTACTAAAGATTGGATGAAAGAGTGTGAAGGTGGACAGAAGAACTTTTTAAAAATGAGAAAAGATCTTGCGGATCATCCAATTGAAAAAGTGGGCGCAGAGCTTAGAGCAATGATGCCTTGGATTGGTAAGAAGAAACTAATAGATAGCGATAAGAGTTAATTTTTACTAAAAACCCAAATCGACCTAAAAATTATAGCCAAAATATAACAATTATTTTGCAATCTCTATTATAGATTGTATTATAATTTTTTAAATTACTGGCTATGGGCGACAAAAATAAAGTTTTTATATTTGATACTACAATGCGTGATGGTGAACAATCACCAGGCGCATCAATGAGTCTTGAGGAAAAAATTCAAATTGCAAGAATTTTTGATGAATTGGGAATTGATATCATCGAAGCTGGTTTCCCTATTGCGTCTCCAGGTGACTTTGAAGCTGTAACAGCAATAAGCAAAATTTTAAAAAATTCAATTCCGTGTGGATTATCAAGAGCTAGCAAAAAAGATATTGATGCATGTCATGAAGCATTAAAAAATGCTCCAAGGTTTAGAATCCATACTTTTATCTCAACAAGTCCTTTACACATGAAACATAAGTTAAACAAATCTCCAGAACAAGTTTTAGACGCAATAAAAGAAAGCGTAACTTATGCAAGAAACTTAACAGATGATGTTGAATGGTCTTGTGAAGACGGAACAAGAACGGATATGGATTATATGTGTAAATCAGTTGAGCTTGCAATTAGTTGTGGTGCAACTACAATAAATATTCCAGATACAGTTGGTTATACAATTCCTTCTGAATATACAAAAATAATTACAACACTAAAAAATAAAGTTCCAAATATTGATAAAGCAATTTTATCTGTTCATTGCCATAATGATTTAGGACTGGCTGTTGCAAATTCTTTAGCGGGTGTTTCTGCAGGCGCAAGACAGGTTGAATGTACAATTAATGGAATAGGTGAGAGAGCTGGTAATGCAGCACTTGAAGAAATTGTAATGGCAATTAGAACAAGAAACGACTTGATGCCTTATACAACAGGAATTAAAACAGAATTGTTAAGCAAAGCTTCAAAAGTAGTTTCTAATGCAACTTTTCCAGTACAATTTAATAAAGCAATAGTTGGAAAAAATGCTTTTGCTCATGAAGCAGGAATTCACCAAGATGGAATGCTTAAAAATAGAGAAACATATGAAATTATGACACCAGAGAGTGTAGGAGTTAAAAAAACTTCATTGGTGATGGGAAAACATTCTGGACGACATGCATTCAAAGAAAAATTAAATGATCTTGGTTACGCAGATGTTACAGACGATGTAATTCAAACTGCTTTTGGTAAATTTAAAATTTTGGCAGATAAGAAAAAACATGTTTATGATGATGACATTGCAGCTTTAGTTGATGAAAGTATGGTTTTAGATAAATATGTAATCAATTTAAAATCATTAAAAGTTTTTGCAGGAACGAGTGAACCACAAAAAGCAGAAATGAAACTTGATGTTTATGGTGAAGTAAAATCAACATCAGAAACAGGAGATGGTCCTGTAGATGCTATTTTTAAATGTATAAAAGTTTTATACCCACATGATGTTAAATTACAGTTATATCAAGTTCATGCGGTTACAGAAGGAACTGATGCTCAAGCAACTGTAAGTGTTAGGATTGAAGAAGAGGGAAAAACTACTGTAGGACAAGCAGCAGACACAGACACATTAGTAGCGTCAGCTAACGCTTATTTAAGTGCTTTAAATAAAATGATAATTAAAAGAAAAAAAACTGCTCCGATAGAGCACGAAACTCAGAAAGTGAAGGGAATATAAAATGTCAAAATGGTTTAAAAATTTAACTAATATTTGGAGCCAAGATATGGCGATTGACCTTGGTACTGCAAATACACTTGTTGTATTAAAAGGTCAAGGTGTAGTTTTAAATGAACCATCTGTTGTTGCTATAGCTGATAATATGGGAAAAAAAACAGTTTTAGCTGTTGGTGATGAAGCAAAAACAATGCTTGGAAGAACGCCTGGAAATATTAGTGCTATTAGACCATTAAGAGATGGAGTAATTGCAGATTTTATTGTGACAGAAGAAATGATCAAACACTTTATTAAAAAAGTTCACAAGAATAAAACTTTTGCAAATCCTAGAATTTTAATTTGTGTTCCAACTGGATCAACACCTGTAGAAAGAAAAGCAATTCAAGATAGCGCGCTTGCGGCAGGAGCAAGAAGAGTGCAATTAATTGAAGAACCTATCGCTGCAGCAATTGGTGCAGGTCTTCCAATTTCAGAAGCAACAGGATCTATGGTTGTTGATATTGGTGGAGGAACCACAGAGATAGCTGTTATGTCATTAGGAGGACTTGTATATTCACGTTCATTGAGAGTTGCAGGAGATGCTATGGACACAGCATTAATTAATTTTATGAGAAAAGAATATAACCTGATGATTGGAGACAGTACTGCAGAAAAAATAAAAAAAGAAATTGGAACAGCAATTCCATCAAGCAGCAACACTTATGCTGTTAAAGGCAGAGATTTAAGATCAGGGACACCTAAAGAAGTAAATATTACAGAAGAAGATACTTCGGAAGCTTTAAATGATATTTTAAAAGAAATGGTGAATGGTATAAAAGATGCACTAGAAAATACACCCCCTGAATTATCTGCTGATTTAGTAGATATGGGATTAACATTAACAGGTGGTGGAGCCTTATTAAAAAATATTGATAAAAGATTTTCTAAAGAAACAGGATTACCCGTTCATATAGCAGATGATCCTTTAGCTTGTGTTGCAATTGGTACTGGAAAAGCTCTAGAGCAAGAAGAGACGTTCTCTACTATGTTATCTGAATATTAAAAATAATGGAAACAAGCAGAGATGACTTTGTAATAGCAATAAGATCTGCTTTTTTAAAAAAAGGAACACAACAAAGATTTTCATTATTAAGTTTAATATTTTTTTCAATAATTTTTTTAATTTTGGGTAGCTTAAATCTTAAGGTTATAAATTATATAAAAATAGGTATTAATGAAATAGTTTATAGATCTTCTTTTATAGTCTCAGGACCAGAAAATTTTGTAACAAGAAATTATCAGGTGGTTAAAAACCACCTTATTCTTTATAAAGAAAATGAAAAAAATAAATCTGAATTAGCAAGCTTACAATCAAAAGATTTATTAAATCAATTTATTATTTCAGAAAATCAAAGACTAAAAAAAATAGTTGAAGATTATTTGGTTAAAACAGATACGATATTTGCCAAAGTTTTAAGTGATAAAGGAAGCCCATTTCTAAAATCAATCATTATTAATAAAGGCAGCAAGCATAACATTAACCTTGGAATGGTTGCTATGGATGGTGACTATATTATTGGAAAAGTTATTGAGGTTAATTACTTGTCAGCAAGAGTATTATTGCTCTCAGATTTAAACAGTAAAATACCAGTTATTGTTGAACCAAATGGAGTATATTCAATATTATCAGGTACAGGTGAAGATCATGGAATTATACAATATAGTAAAAAATTCAATGATATTAAAAGTGATTCAATTGTTTATACCTCTGGTACCAGTGGTTTATTTAAAACAGGAATACCAATAGGCAGAATAAGTAATAACTATTTAAATGATGAAAAAAAAGTTGATTTTTTTTCAGACTTTTCCCAATTAAAATTTGTAAGAATTTTTTCATTTAAAAAAAAAGAAACTGAATGACAGATTTAAAAAATAAAAATTTAATTAAAAAAATATTTTCTAGAATGCCATTAATTTTACTATTTACATCTATTTTAAATAATTTTGATTTTAACTACTTAGATTTAAAATATTTTTCATTTAATTTTTCCTATATCATAATTTTTTATTACAGCTTAAAAAAAAGTGAAAGCTTAGGATATATCTATATTTTCATAGCAGGTTTATTTAATGATGTAATGATTGGAACTCCAATTGGACTGAGTAGTTTAATGTATCTAATACTTTGTGGTGCTGCTGCCTATCTTAGGAATATTACGTTAAGACCAAATTTGATCAAAGATGGTATTTTTTTTCTTACAACAATGCTAATTATAAATTCACTGCTATATATAGCTTTAAATTTTATTTTTAGTCATGAATTAAACTATTTTGATCAAATAATAAATACTCTATTTACTTTTTTATTATATTTTTTGTTTTCAAGCATATTTGATTTTTTTGAAAATAACTTTGTAGGCAAAAACAATGCTAGGTGAAAATTTTGGTGTACAAAAGAATCAAACCATTAATAGAAGAATGTTTATTATTGGTGCAGCTAAACTTGTCGTATTCACTGGAATAATAGCTCGACTATTCTCATTACAAATTACAGAAAATAAAAAATATTTAACTTTATCTGACAAAAATAGACTTCGTGAATGGAGATTACCACCGGTTAGAGGTAAATTTTTAGATTTTTTTGGAGAGGTTATTGCAGGAAACTTAAAAGTATATCAATTACATGTTGTTCCTGAAGAAGTTGAAGATTTTAAATACTTGATGGTACGACTTAAAGAAATTTTAAGTCTTAATAATAATGAATTTAATAAAATAATAAAATTAAAGAATAAACAAAAATCTTGGGAGACTTTAATTATTTCTAAAAACTTAACTTGGGAGCAGTTTACAAAAGTTAACTATTTTTTACATGATTTAACTGGAGCAAAACCAGTTTTATCTGTTTCCCGTAATTACCCATTTGATGAACATTATACTCATATTTTAGGCTATGTTAGTGAAGCCAGTGAGAAAGACATTTTAAATAATGAAGTGATAAAAAGTAAGCACGTGCCAGGACTTAAAGTTGGAAAAACTGGGTTAGAAAAAACTTTTGAAAATGAACTCATTGGCACCAATGGTATTCAAAGATACGAAGTTAATGCATATGGAAAAAGAATTAGTCAACTTGATCATATAGATGGAATAAATGGCAAAACAATCCAACTCACAATAGACACTGAAATTCAAAAGTTATGTAATAAACTTTTAAAAAATGTTGCTGGCTCAATAAGTGTAATGGATATCTATACAGGCGAAATTGTAGCCATGCAATCTTCACCCTCGTTTGATCCTAACTTGTTTCTATTTGGAATTAATCAAGATGATTGGCAATTAATTAGAAATAATCCTTTAAAGCCATTAGTTAATAAAACTTTATCTGGCTTATATTCGCCAGGGTCAACATTTAAACCGATAGTTGCTCTATCAGCTTTAGAATATGGAATTATTGATGAAAATTTTAAAGTTAACTGTAAAGGAAAAATTGAAATGTATGGCCAAACTTACCATTGCTGGAAAAAAAAAGGGCATGGTGTTGTAAATTTAAAAAATGCCATGAAACAGTCTTGTGATACCTATTTTTATGAAATTGCAAGAAAACTTGGTGTGGATCGTTTAAAAATGACTTCTATAAAATTTGGTCTAGGTAAAAAGGTTTTAGATAAAACATTTAATAATGAAAAAAAAGGATTAATTCCTGATACTAAATGGAAAAGAAATAATTTAGGAAAAGGCTGGGTTATAGGTGAAACATTAATTACAGGAATTGGGCAAGGCTACACTCAAACTACACCACTTCAATTGTGTCAAATGACAGCCCAACTTGCAAATGGTGGATTTAAGATTTATCCAAAAATAATATTAGAGGAAAATAGCAAAACAGCTAAAGAAATTAAATTTATAATGGATAAAAATTCTAGAAGTATAAATAAAAAAGATAATGGATTACAGGAGGAGGCAAGTGAACTTTTAAGTTTTTTAAATAAAAAAGAATATGAGCCTTTATTTAAAAATTCTAAAAATATAAAATTAGTTCGAGAAGCAATGTTTGCCTCAACTAATGAAATTAGAGGAACATCTTACTCATCCCGAATTGAAGATCCCAAATATCAATTTGCTGGAAAAACAGGAACATCTCAAGTTAGAAGAATAACTAAAGCAGCAAGAGAACTTGACCTAAGCACATCTGAAATTCCATACAATGAAAGAGATCATGCCTTATATATAGCTTTTGGACCATATAAAAACCCTAGGTATGCATTAAGTATTGTTATTGAACATGGTGGATCTGGTAGTTCAACAGCAGCACCGATCGCAAAAAAACTATTTAAGTTAATAATAGATAGACACGAATTTAGAGAAAAGCAAAATAAAAACAATGATTTAGAAATATAAATGCAACATAATTCATTTAATTCACAATCAACTTTTTTTCAAAAAATAAAAAACTTTGATTATATTTTGTTAATTTGTATTTTATTGCTTGGTTTAATTAGTTCTTTATCCATGTATTCAACAGACGGTGGAGAAATCTTATTTCATAGCAAAAGCCATGTATCAAAATTCTTAATCTTTTTTACCATGTTAATTTTTATGTCATTGGTAAATATAAGATTTTGGCATTCGTTTGCTTATTTATTTTATACTATTATTTTGCTTTTATTAATTTGGGCTTCTTTGTATGGCATCAAAGCCTCAGGATCTCAAAGATGGATAAATCTATATTTTATCAATTTACAACCGTCTGAATTAATGAAAATTGCAATAATAGTATGTCTTGCTAAATATTATCACCGTATTCAGCTCAATAAAGTTAATAGTTTTCAAGTTATGTTTGTTGCGCTAGTAATTTTAATTTTACCTATTATGCTGGTTATTGCTCAACCTGATTTAGGGACTTCAATTTTAATCGCATTAAGTGGATTAGTTGTTATTTGGCTTGCAGGAATAAATATTAAATATTTTATATATTCTTTTATTACTTTATTAATTTTAATGCCTTTTGCTATTGCATTTTTAAAACCTTATCAAAAATTGAGAATTTTAACATTCCTTGATCCAGATCGTGATCCTTTAGGAGCAGGTTATCAAATTATTCAATCCAAAATAGCTGTTGGGTCAGGTGGTTTAAGTGGAAAAGGTTTTTTAAAAGGTACACAAAGTTATCTAGAGTTTTTACCAGAAAAACATACTGATTTTATTTTTACATTATTTGCTGAAGAACATGGTTTTATAGGATCACTAGGCTTATTATTAATTTATATAATTATTATTTACAGAGTTTTAAAAATTGGTGCAATCTCAAGAAGTTATTTTTCTAAACTTTTTTGCTATGGCTATGGATCTGCCATATTTTTCTATGTTGTAGTAAATATGTCTATGGTTTTAGGTTTATTGCCTATAGTCGGATCACCATTACCCATTATGTCTTATGGTGGATCTTCAATGTTAGCAACAATGATTGGATTTGCAATTGTTATGAGTGCCAAAATTAACCATAAGCAGTTAATAGCTTAAGTATTTTAATGCTTTAATTGTCGAATTTGTCGCGAGAATATTTAAATTTAAGAATTATATAATTGCAGGATGCAAATGAAATTAAAAATTGGTATTATAGGAGCTGGTATTCAAGGTATTTCCAATGCATTATTTTTACAAAAAAAAGGTTTTAAAGTAACAATTTTTGATAGAGATGAACCTGGCAGTCCAGCCGCTTCTTACGGTAACGCAGGTCATTTTTCACCATACGCATCCGTTCCAATAAACAGACCTGATGTTTTAACAGATGTTCCAGCAATGCTTTTAAGTTCAACTGGCCCACTTGCTCTTAAATGGAACTATGTTCCAAAAATGTTACCATGGTTTATAAAATTTATAAGGAACTGTACTACTGATAGAATGATGCACACAGCCAAAAATATGCATCAAATTTTAGATTTAGCATTACCTGCTTACGATGAGTTATTTGATGAAATTGAACTTGGAGGATTAGTTGAAAAAAAAGGTATTTTATATATTTGGAATGATCAAAGTTTAAAAAGTAGAGAACTTGAAATTAAAGTTAGAAGTGAGCTTGGTGTAGACCAACAAGTAGTAACACCAAAAGAAATTCATGATTTGGAGCCAAATATAAAACCTATTTACCATGGAGGTGTTTATTATCAACACGGAAGACACGCTAGAAATCCAAAAAAAATACTTTTAAAACTGTATGAGCTTTATCTAAAAAAGGGTGGCAAATTTTTAAAGACGAATATTAAAGATATAAATTTTAATGATGAAAAACCAGTTATAAAATCTGAAACTCAAAGTTATCTTTTTGACAAGGTTGTTATTGCTTGTGGTTCATTTTCAAAGAAATTAACAGATAATTTAGATGAAAAAATACCCCTTGACACTGAAAGAGGTTACCATGTTCATTTTAAAGATTGTGATCATCTTTTAAGTAGACCAGTAATTTTCCAAAATAGAGGGTTTGGTATTACTCCAATGGAACAGGGCCTTAGAGTGGTAGGTACAGTTGAGTTTGGTGGATTAGAAAATCCATTATCCAAATTAAGAGTTAAAAATTTAATTAATAATGCAAAATATATGATGGGTGATTTGCCTGAACACGAAGATGAATGGTTGGGCTTTAGACCAACACTGCCAGATTATTTACCTGTTATAGGGCCTTCAAAAAAACATAAAAATGTTTTTTATTGTTTTGGCCATCATCATTTAGGATGGACTTTAGGGCCAATCTCAGGGAAAATAATCTCAGGGATGATTGCTGAAGAAAATACAAACTTAGATTTAAAACCATATAGCTCTCTTAGGTTTAGCTAAGTGGTAAATAAAAATAACATTGCTTACATTTTTTTATTTTTTGCCACCTTATTTTGGTCAGGAAATTTTTTGGTTGGAAAATTTGCTAGTCAATATCAAATACCACCTTTTTCACTAAATTTTTATAGATGGTTTTTTGCTTGGTTGATCTTAGCACCATTTACAATTCAGGAAATAATCAAAAAAAGAGACTATATTTTAGAAAATTATAAATATTATATAATTCTTGGTATAACGAGTGTTACTATATTTAATTCAATTGTTTATTACTCATTAAATTTTACTCAAGTTATTAGTGGAGTATTAATGATTTCAACAATTCCAGTAATGATTATATTCATTTCATCAATTTTAAAAATTGAAAAAACGAATACTTTTCAAATACTAGGAGTGGCATGTTCTTTCATTGGAGTAGTTTTAATTATAACCAAAGCTAATCTTGGAATATTATTAAATTTAGATTTTAATAAAGGTGATATAACCATGGTTTTTGGGATGCTTTCATGGGCCACTTACTCTGCATTATTAAAGAAAAAAAAGCATGAACTATCCCAACTAACATTATTGGAGGTGGTAATTTCATTTGGCTTTATTTTTTTAATTCCAATTTATTTTATAGAATATCAAATGGGATATAGAATTATTCTTAATCAAAACTTTTATGTGATTTTATTTTACGTAGTATTGTTTCCAGGCCTTATTTCTTTTATTTTTTGGATAAAGGGGGTTTCTTTAATTGGAGCTAATAGAGCAGGTGTTTTTTTACATCTGATGCCAGTATTAAGTGCAATTATGGCAATGATTATTTTTAATGAAAAATTTATGTTTTACCATATGTTAGGAGCAATATTTATTTTAACCGGAATTCTTTTATCAAATAGAAAATTGAAAAATGCTTAAAGTTGCTATCTTAGACGATTATCAAAATGTATCTCATGAATTTGTTGATTTAAAAAAACTATCAGGAAAATATGAGTTTAAAATATTTAGTGAACCATTTGAAGATGAAGCTAATGCGATAGAGCAATTAGCAGACTTTGAAGCTTTATTGATAATGAGAGAACGAACACCCATTACTAAAAATTTAATCGATAATTTAAATGATCTTAAATATATTATTACAAGTGGCTCGAGAAATAAATCTATAGACTTAGCTGCTGCTAAAAAGAGAAGAATTATAGTATGCGGAACAGAGATTGAGTTTGCAGGAACAACGGAATTAACCTGGGGTTTAATCTTAGGTTTGGCTAGAAATTTTAAAGAGGAAATTGACAATATGTATCAAGGTTATTGGCAATCAACTATTGGTTTTGAACTTAAAGGAAAAATCTTAGGTCTCGTTGGACTTGGAAGGGTAGGATCACAAGTTGCAAAAATTGGTAAAGCTTTCGGTATGGAAGTTATGGCATGGAGTGAAAATTTAAACTTAGATACCTGTAAAGAACTGGGTGTTCTTCCGTGTAGTAAAGAAGATCTATTTCAAAACTCAGATTTTATATCAATTCATGTCCAAGGAGGAGAAAGATATAAAGAATTAATAAAACTAAAAGAGTTAGACTCAATGAAAAAAACTGCTTTTTTAATTAACACATCAAGAGGATCCATTATTAATGAAGATGATTTAATTATTGCATTATCAACTAATGTTATTGCTGGAGCAGGCCTTGATGTTTATGAAAAAGAACCGTTACCAGAAGGAAACAAATTAAGATTTTTACCAAATGCATTATTAATGCCTCATATTGGTTATGTAACTGCGGAAAATTACAGTGTGTTTTATACACAAATGATTGAAGGTTTAGAGGCTTGTGTAAACGAAAAGCCTATTCGTATTATTGAATAGAAATGGAATTGCCAGTAGTTAATCACGAGTCATATGTTGCAAAAATTGGTGATGATCACAAATTTCCAATTAATAAATTTGGTGAACTTGCTAAATATTTAATAAATAAAAAAATTGTAAAAAAATTTCACAAACCTTATCCATGCTCATTTGAAACTTTAAATAAAGCTCATTCAAAAAATTATATTAACAATATAAAAAATAAAACATTAGATGAAAGTGGAGTAAAAAAGATTGGCTTCCCTTTAGTTGACAGTGTAGTTCAAAGGTCTTTAGTAGCAACAGGAGGAACAGTGTTAGCAGCCAAACTTGCGTTAAATTTTGGTATCGCTTGTAATACTGCGGGAGGTAGTCATCATGCAAACTATGATAGTGGAGCTGGTTATTGTGTTTTTAATGACGTAGCAGTTGCTGCTCATTATTTACTAGATAGAGGATTTGCTAATAGAATTTTAATTGTTGATTTAGATGTTCATCAAGGAAATGGAAACTCAGAAATTTTTAAAGATAATAAGCATGTTTTTACTTTTAGTATGCACTCAAAAACTAATTATCCTGCTAAAAAATCTATTAGTGATCTAGACATCGAGCTTCAAGATAACCTTGAGGATGATGCTTATATTAAAACACTTAAATTTTATCTTAATGAATTAAATAATGAAAATTTTGACTTTGTTTTTTATATAGCTGGTGTTGATATTCATTTTAATGATCGATTAGGTAAATTAAAAATTTCTGATGAAGGAATAAAAAAAGAGATGAATTAGTAATAGAAAATTTTTCCTCTAAAAGAATACCAATCTGTGGTGTTTTAGGTGGAGGATATAATAAAGATTTTAATAAATTAGTTGAATTACATTCTTTATTACATCAATCATGTGCTAAATTAATTTAAATATGACTAAAAAAATTAACAAAGATCTTACTGCTGAACAAAAATTAGTTTTATTTGAAGATGGAACTGAAGCCCCAGGTACTAGTGAATTAAATCATGAAAAGAGAGAAGGAAGTTTTCATTGTGCTAACTGTGGAGAAAAATTATTTGACTCAACGGCTAAATACGAAAGTGGTTCAGGTTGGCCCTCTTTTTATCAATCTTTACCTGACGCATTTGAAACTAAAACAGATACTTTGTTAGGGTATGAAAGAGTTGAGTATCATTGTAAAAAATGTGGTGGGCATCATGGTCATATCTTTGAAGATGGACCAAATCCAACTGGCAAAAGGTACTGTAATAATGGTGTTTGCTTAACTTTTAAACCAAAAGATTAATTTACTTTAAAAGTTCTTGAAGTTTATTTTCTTTTTCTAGCGCTCTAGTTTCATCGTAGCCACCAATGTGTTGATCATCAAAGAATATTTGAGGAATTGTTCTTTTACCATTAGCTTTTTTAATCATTTCATCCATTGCACCATCAACTATTGAAATATCAATCTCTTTATATTCAACATTGTTTCTAGTTAATAATTTTTTTGCTGCATCACAAAAATTACAGAGTGGACCTGTATAAATTGTTACTGATTTCATGACTTACAAATAATCATTCTTTTTAATTTTACTAGTTATTTCTTTTCTAGAGTACTCAAACTTCTTTTTATGTTTAATGCTTTTTTGGTTAACTCTTTTTCTCCATAATCTAAAAGAAACTGGCTTTATAGATCGTCTCATAATCTTAATTACTTCACCTTCTGTTTTTCCAGTCTTTTTCTCAATTTCCTCAAAAGTGATACGGTCTGCCCAAGCTGCCCAAATGATCCAGTCAGGATCTGATATATGGGGTTCTGGGTTTTTAACTCTAGTTATAGGGGTGTGACCTTTTTTTTTCATAAATCCTCTATTTTCATTATATTTGAAAAAATTGATTAATGCATTTTATTTAGGGTCGTGGTATCTTAAAATCTAGATAGTCCATCTTAGCCATCTTTAGCTCCCGGTTTTTTTGGACTATCCTTAAACTTAAAATGCTCCCCTTAAATTACTTCCTTTTTTTACAAATAATTTTATTTCTATTTATTACTCCTGGAACACCTAGAATTGTGATCATTTCATATTCAATGAACTATGGAGTTCAAAAATGTATTTGGACAGCACTAGGAGATATAACTGCAAATATTATTCAGGCAACTTTAGTAATTTTTGTTCTTGGATCTTTTTTTGTCGATAACCCAAATTTTTTAAATATTTTTAAGTGGTTAGGAATTGCATATTTGCTTTATCTTGCTTTTGATATTTATAAACCACAACCAAAAGACATTAGTACAAATAATATTTCATCTAAAAGTTTTTTTTCATTTTTTAAAGATGGTTTTTTAGTTGCAGGAACAAGTCCTAAGGCTTGGATGTTTTTTCCCTTGATCTTTCCACAGTTTATTGAATTTAATGGAAATTATATTGTTCAATTTTTAATTTTGATCACAACCTATGTAGTTTTAGATTTTTTATCTTTAATTGCTTACGCGATACTTGCTAGAAAATTAATTGTTTGGATAAAAGCTAATCCTAATGTTATTAATACAATTTCAGCGTGTGTACTAATAGTAATTGCAATAATTATAGCCTTAATTCAAAAGTATTAAGTCGCAATCTATATTACAGACTTGTTTGTTTTATAGTTTAAGAGTTTAATTAATTTTTTAAATTTAAAAACTAATAGAGGAAAAATAAAATGAAAATCAGAAATATATTTATTACTTTAATTTCTGCAATTGCTCTTTTAATTTCAGCTTCAACTATATCTTTCGCGAAGGTTGTTGGGGATAAAATTATTTTAGGTGCTGCTGTTTCATTGACTGGAAAATATTCATCTAATGGTGTTCATACTCAAAACGGCTATAACTTAGCAGTTGAGAGAATTAACAGCATGGGTGGTGTTAAGGTTGGTGGAAAAACTTACAAGTTTGATATTATTTATTACGATGATGAATCAAACTCTGGAAGAGCAGCGCAACTTGCAGAAAGATTAATCCAACAAGATGGTGTTAAGTTTATGCTAGGGCCATACAGCTCAGGTTTAACTAAAGCTATGGCTCCTGTAACTGAAAAATATGAAGTTCCTATGGTTGAAGCAAATGGTGCGTCTAGATCGTTATTCACTAAAGGCTACAAATATTTATTTGCAGTACTTGCTCCAGCGAACTTATATCTTGATGTAGCAATTGATCTTGCAGTTGAAAAAAATGGTGGAAAGCCAGTTAAGATTGCAATGGCATTTGAACAAGACGCTTTTTCACAAGATGTGAGGTTAGGTATTGTTGAAGCTGCTAAAAGAACAGGTTCTAAAATCATTATAGATGATAAGTTACCAAAAGAGCTTAACGATATGGCTGCTACTTTATCTAAAGTAAAAGCTACAAATCCAGACGTTCTTGTAGTTTCAGGTCATACTAAAGGTGCTTTGACAGCTATTAGACAAATCTCAGAGATGAAAGTTGACGTGAAAATGTTAGCAATGACTCACTGTGATGCTGCTAAGTTATCTAAGCAACATGGTAAAGCTTCAGAGTATGCACTTTGTGCTTCTCAGTGGCATAAATCTCTATCATATAAAGATAAGTTTTTTGGAGGTGGCATGAAATATGATGCTGACTTTACTAAAGCTTTTGGATACGCCCCACCATACCAAGCTGCAGAATCATCTGCTGCTTTATTAGTTTTTAAAGATGCGTTCGAAAGAGCACAATCATTTGATACTAAAAAAGTTAGAGATGCTTTAGCTGCAACTGATATGCAAACTTTTTATGGAAACATAAAATTTGCTGAAGGTGGACAGAACGTATCTAAGCCAATGGTACTTTTCCAAGTATCATGTAACGATGATGGTAGTAAGTGTGAAAACAAAGTTGTTGCTCCTACCAAATGGGCATCTGCTGAGTTAGTACACCCAATTCCATCTTGGTCAGAAAGATAATACCTAATAAGTAAAATGCTCCCTAGTAATAGGGGGCATTTTTTTATAAACATCTAAAGAATTTTTATGGATTTATTAATTTTCCAAGCTCCTATTTTAATGGTTCAAGCGTCAATGGATGGAATACTTCTTGGTATTTTGTTTGCATTAATTGCTTATGGGATGGCATTACAGTGGGGAGTGATGAATATAATAAACATTGCTCAAGGAGAATTAGTAATAATGGGTGGATACATTGCATACTTTATGTATCTTTCAGGAATTCATCCAGCTTTTGGAGTAATTGTGTCACCAATCATTATGTATTGTGTGGGTTGGGGGATGTACAAACTTGTTATTAATAAAGTAGTTGATAAAGACTTATTTACTTCAATTCTTGCAACATTTGGAATTAGTATTTTAGCTCAACAATTAATGAATTTTGCATTTGGGGCAGATGTAGTAGTTGCTCAATCAAATTTTGGAACAACAATGTTATTTAATAATTCAGTTACACTTCCAAATGCTAAAATATTTTCAGGAGCAGTATGTGTGATATCTGCAATTATTCTTGTCATCTACATGAAGAAATCAAAACTAGGTAGAGCAATTAGAGCAACGGCTCAAAATGCAAGAGCAGCAAAAATTTTAGGTGTTGATACTGAAAAAGTTTATGCAGCAACTTTTGGTATTAACGCAGCTTTATGTGGAATAGCAGGAGCTTGTATTGCAATCACATTCACACTTCATCCTTACACTGGACTACCTTATACGGTTAGATCTTTCATGATTGTAATTATTGCAGGACTTGGAAATCTACCAGCTGTTGCAATATCTGGCATGGGCCTTGGTGTATTTGAAGAATGGGCTGATTATCTGCTTGGAACAGAATTTAGAATTGCAGCAGTATTCTCGTTACTAGTTATTATATTGGTTTATAGAAGATTTAAATTGGCTCGAAAAAGAGAGTATTTAAAATAATGAATAAAAATACACTCCTATATGCAGGCTTAATAATTTTTGGTTTGGCTGGAGCATTCATATTCCCTGCTTACAAACTACAATTATCATTTTTATATATTCTAATTGTTTTGGCTATGACTTGGGATGTTCAAGGTGGACAGATGGGTTACAACACGTTTGGTAATATATTATTTTTTGGTGTTGGAATGTATGTTGCATCAAGTACTCAAATAGCAATGTTTTTCTCATTAGCTGAATGGACAGATGCAGGTGGAGAAAAAACTTTTGTTCATACAATCCCTCAATTTTTTCAAGGTTTTGGTATTGGTATATTATTAGCAGGAATTATTCCGACAATAATTGCAGGAGTAATTGGTTATGGGATTTTAGGCTTAAGAGGGCATTACTTTGCAATTTGTACTTTAGCATTAGGAATTGCTGCAGGTGAACTTGCTGGTGGAATTGAGATTATTGGTGCGGGTCAAGGTATGACAGTTCCAGTTTGGCCAAAAGGATTTGGATCTAATGCATCATCATCTCAGTTTTTATATTATTTATGTTTTACTCTTGCAGTGGTAACTTTTATTACTTTGAAGTGGGCATACAGCACAAGATTTGGATTAGTTTTAAATGCAATAAGAGACAATGAAGATAAAGCTGAAGCAATGGGAATTCATACCATGAGATATAAGATTATTGGTTGGATGGTATCAGCATTCTTTGTTGGAATTGCTGGAGGATTAATGGGTCATATCAATGGTTACATTGAGCCAACTGAAATTGCATTTGCTGGACCAACGTTTGGTGTGTTCATGGTTTTAATGGCAATCCTTGGTGGTAAAGGAACTTTATGGGGACCACTTGTTGGTGCAATTATATTTCACTTATTTAAAGAAGGCTTTTGGACTTACTTCTTGGGATGGCAATATGTTGCTCTTGGAGTTTTAATTATTGTAATCGTTGTTTATTTTCCTGAAGGGGTGATGGGATGGTTAAGAGAAAAGTATCCTGAAAAATTTGGCGAAGTTGTAGATGAAGCTGACTTAAGAGCACAGGTGGAATTAAAGTAATGGCTATATTAGACATATCAAATGTAAGTAAGTCTTTTGGGGGCGTTAAAGCTAATGTTGATATTTCGATGTCAGTTGAGCAAGGTTCAATTGTTGGATTAATTGGTCCAAATGGATCTGGTAAAACTACTTTGTTTAATTCAATTGTAGGAACTTACCCCATCGACAATGGTTCAATTAAATTTGATGGTACAGAAGTTTCAGAACTGCCAGTGCCTGTTGTTGCAAAGCTTGGATTACTTAGAACTTTTCAACAAACTAGAATTTACGGAAAATTAAACTGTATTCAGAATATGTTAATCAGTAACAAACCTGAGAATGATGGAATATTATCAGTATTTCAAAAGATACCATCTGATTTAACAGACAAAGCAGAAATGTTATTAAAGTTTGTAGGACTTCATCAAAAAAGAAAACTCAGAGCAGGAGATCTTTCTTTTGGACAGCAAAAATTACTAGAACTTGCAATGGCACTAATGAACGAGCCTAAAATGCTTTTATTAGATGAACCAACAGCCGGAATAAACCCTACTTTAATTAATGGAATTATTGACCGTTTAATCAGTGTTAATAAAGACTATGGAATTACCTTGCTAGTTATAGAGCACAATATGAAAGTAATAATGAATTTAGCACAAAGAGTTTTTTGTTTAGCACACGGTCAAATGTTAGCAAACGGAACTCCAGATGAAATTAAAAATGATAAGCGTGTGCTAGACGCTTACCTGGGGGCACAATAATGTCAAATCAATATGATGTATTAGGTAAAGCACCAGGGCCAGAAGATTTACAAAAATTATCTCCAGACAATATTCACTTAACTATAAAAAAATTATCAGCTGGTTATGGTAAAATGGAAATACTTCATGATTTTAATTTAAATGTAAGTAAGGCTCAGTCACTATGTTTGATTGGACCAAATGGTGCAGGAAAATCTACAATACTTCATTCTATTTATGGATTTACAAATATTTTTTCAGGACAAATAGAAATTGATGGAAAAGAAATTACCAACTTAACTCCAGCTCAAAAACTTACATCATGTGGAATTGCTTATATACTTCAAGATAATTCTGTTTTTCCAGATATGACAGTTGAAGAAAATTTATTGATGGGTGGTTATTCCAAAGAAAATACTGACGAGTCCTATGAAGAAGCAGAAAGAATTTTTGAAAAATATGAAAGATTAAGAAATAGAAGAAATCAACCTGCTAAAGTTTTATCAGGTGGAGAAAGAAGATTATTAGAAATTTCTAGAGCATTGGTTATGAAGCCATCTGTATTACTCGTAGATGAGCCATCTATTGGATTAGAGCCAAGATATATCGATATGGTTTTTGAAATTTTAAGAGATCTTCAAAAAACAGAAAAGAAAACCATAATTTTAGTAGAACAAAATGCTAAAAAAGGATTAGAGTTTGCAGATATAGGTTATGTTTTAGTATCTGGTCAAACTGCAATTGCTGGTAAAGGAGATGATTTGTTAAATAATCCTGATGTTGGTAGACTGTTCCTTGGCGGTTAATGATTAATATAAAATATTTTTTAAAAGGTTTTTTTTGTATTAAGAGTGCCGATAGTCCTGCAGTTGCACTATTTGCAAGCTTTGTGGCTATTGGAGCTTTGTTTAAAAGCATTGGTCTTAATATTCAAGAAAGTATTTTTTCAACATTTTTAACTTATGCTTTGCCAGGATCATTAATAATGGCTGAGTCATTAATAATTGGGGCTTCTTTATTAAATATTTTTTTGGCAGTTTGGCTGGTTAATGCAAGACTCTATCCAATGACTGTCTCATTATTCCCATTACTAACTCATAAAAGCCAACCAAGACTAAAGTACTATCTAGCTTGTCATTTTATTGCTGTTTCAGCATGGCTAATAATGAAACAAAATTATAAATCTGTTGAAAGAAGATATCGTTTAGACTACTGGATCGGTGTAGGTGCAGTCAATTTATCTGTAGCAATTTCAGCTACTGCATTTGGTTATTTTATAGCTGATTATCTAAATAAAGACATGATGGTAGGGTTAGCAATAGTAAATCCAGTTTATTTTACATGTGTAATGGTAGGTGCAATGAAAACTATTCAAATGAGCTTAGCTATTATATTAGGTTCTATTTTTGGAATTTCATTTTATTTTATATCACCAGAATGGTGTATTCTACTTGGTGGTTTTACTGCTGGAACTCTAGCTTTTTTTGTAGGAGAGTTAAATGGCAACTAATATAATATTAGCAATTTTAGCAACGTCTCTAGCTACATATATTTCAAGATTTCTTGGTGTAATTACATCTAAAAAAATAAAAGAAAATTCAAAAATTTTTAAATGGTTTAATTGTCTTGCTTACTCAACTCTGTCAGCATTACTTGCAAGAATAATCATTTTTCCTGCAGGTGCATTAGCTGAAGTTGACTATTTGATTAGATTTATAGTTATTTTTATTTGTTTAGTAGTTTTTTTTATTAGTAAAAAAAACTTTGTTTATCCAACAGTTTTGTCTGCTTTACTTTTGTCATTTTTAAATTCAAGTTTTTAAGGTTTACTTTTTTCTTGAGTTTAATTAATATTAGATATGGAAAAAATAGATAATTTTCAAATTTTAGAACATAAAAAATCTAAAAGAATAATAGATATAAAAATTGAAGATGCAATTTTAGATAAACTAATTTTTCCTTTTAATAAATTTGATATTACTGCTCTTGAATACAAACCATTCACTCGTTTTACTATTGCAAAAAGCTTAGATGATTTAACTAATAATAAGCTAAGCAAGTTAATTAATTCTATTGTGAGAGACAGAAATACAGGTTGTTTCATAATTGGACCAGAGAATATAAGTTCAAAAATTAATGATGAATTTTTAGTTAAACTATCAACAGCAATCGCGTATTTAATTGGTAACCCCAACCATGATGCGATGGCTGAAAAATATTATGCAAGGTTTACAGTTAAGCATGAAGATAAAAGTGATTCTTATTTAAGAAAAGCTTACATAAATATGGACCTTCATACAGATGGAACTTATGTCAATGAAGTAACAGACTGGTTACTTATGACTAAAATAGAAGAACAAAATGTTAATGGTGGAGAAACTGCAATATTACATTTAGACGATTGGGAGCACTGTGAAAGACTATTTAATGATCCTATTGGAAGACAAAATTTTGTATGGAGATCACCAAAAAGTAAAAATATAGATTATAAAGTTGAGCACCCAATATTTTCAAAAGATAAAAATGGAAAACCAAAAATATCATATATTGATCAATTTCCAGAACCTCAAAATATGGAGCAAGGTGTATTCCTACAAAGTCTTTCAGACGGCCTCGAAGAGAGTAAAAACAAATTAATCCTTGAACTTCCAGTTGGCTCATCAATTATTGCAAATAATTATTTTTGGCTTCATGGAAGAAGAGCATTTAAAGAAAACAAAAAATTGAGAAGAGAGCTTTTAAGAATTAGGGGTTCTTTTTTTTATAAAAATTTGTAAATGTTGAAAAAATTAAGTAAATCAGAGGTTGAAAATTAAATACTGTTAATATATCAATTAAAACTATTGGTTTTACTCAATTTATTTGTTGTAAATTTACAACAAAAAAAAAGATTATTAAAATAACAGCAAATATGTATGTAAATTTAACCCTTAACAAATATAAGCTACGTAAATAATATAATTATATTAATAATAAAATAAGAAGGAAAACAAAATGAAAAAACTAATAGTAGTAGCAGTTTCTATTATGCTGACTAGTTTTACCGTAGTTTCTGCAGAGATTGGGGTAAACATTGGTGTTTCAGCACAAGTTGGAACAATGAAAGCAACAGGTACTGAAAAAAGTACTGACGCAGCAAGAGCAGATTCAGTGACAAAAGAACAAGAAGCTTTATTTGCTTCTGGATCATTCTTTGTTGAGAAAGAGTTATCTTTCCTACCAAGTATTCTTGGAAGATTAAGCATAGGTTATGACAACATGGCCCATGATCTTGATTTAGGAACAGCAACTAACTATAGAAATATAGACTTTAGAGATAAATCAGTTGCAGTAGCAGCAAACCCAAATGTAAATTCAAGTAACAACTCAGTAAGTGCTACTGTTGATGGATTTGAAACAATTTATCTTACAGCAAACATAACTGATTGGTTATATGTTAAAGCAGGACAAGTATCTGTTGACATCAAAACTAATGAAAAACTTGAAACTGGTGGTATATATGACGACGCTTCTCTTGATGGAACTCTAATCGGATTTGGAATTCACCATGAAGCAGAAAACGGCATGTTTGTAAGATTAGAATATAATGATTACAGCATAGACGGTGCAACTTTAACAAACAAAGGTACTGATAGTACTAGAAGTGTTATAGTAAGTGACGTAGATGGTACGACTGGTAGAATTTCAATTGGAAAAGCATTCTAATTGATTATCAATCATATAATTTAAATTTGAAGCCCCCTTTATGGGGGCTTTTTTTACCTAAAATCTTATATTTTATTGATATAGTAAAAATATGAAATTAGGATTTATAGGTTCAGGAAAAATTGCGTCATCAGTAATTACGGGAATTTGTAGTTCAAAAATACCCTTCACTAAAATTATAATATCACCACGCAATAAAGAAATTGCAAATAATCTTAAGAGAAGATTTAAAAAAGTTATTATTGCAAAAGATAATCAACAAATAATAAATAACTGCAACTGGATTTTTTTATCAATAACACCAACGGTTGGAAAAAAAATAATTAAAGAACTTAAATTTAAATCAGGTCAGACAATTATTAGTTTTATTTCAACAATCACTTTAGATCAATTAAATAAGGCAATTAATGCTAAAGTTAAAATAGTACGAGCAATACCTTTACCTCCAATTTCATTAAAAAAAGGTCCTATACCAATTTGTCCACCCAACAGAAAAGTTAAAGAATTTTTCAATAAAATTGGTACAACTGTTGAAATTAAGAATGAAAAATCTTCAATTAATTTTTGGTCAACATCAGGAATGATGGCGCCTTTTTACGAGTTATTAAGAATAATGACTAATTGGTTGGTTAAAAAAGGTGTTAAAAGAAATAATGCACAAAAATATATAACTTCTTTGTTTTTGGCTTTATCAGAAGATGCTGTGGTTAATTCAAAAAAAGATTTAAAATATTTAGTAAAAGAATCACAAACACCTAATGGATTAAATGAGCAAGGGATAAGAGAATTAACAAAATTAGGTTTTTATAAAAAGTTAGAAATAACACTTAATAAACTTCATAAAAGATTAGATAAATAATTTTTTATGAGTGAGATTATTTTACAAATTGAAAACTTATCTAAATACTTTGGTGGTTTAGCTGCTGTTTCAGATTGTTCTCTAAAAATTAAAGAAGGGTCGATTACAGGAATTATAGGACCTAATGGATCTGGCAAAACTACTTTATTTAATTTGATTGCTGGAAACTTAAAAGCATCAAATGGAAAAGTTTTATTTTATGATGAAGATGTAACAGATGTTCCTTCGTATGAATTATTTTCAAAAGGAATATTGAGAACTTTTCAAATAGCGCATGAGTTTACTAATCTTTCTGTTCTTGAAAATTTGATGATGGTTCCAGCAAATCAATCAGGTGAAAAATTAATGACAGCTTTACTAAAACCAAGTCTAGTTAGAACTGAAGAGCTTGCTGTAAAACAAAAAGCTCAAGACGTAGTTGATTTTTTAAATTTAACACATTTATCAAATGAATTAGCTGGAAATTTATCAGGTGGCCAAAAGAAATTACTAGAGCTTGGAAGAACTATGATGGTTGATGCAAAATTAGTATTACTTGATGAAGTAGGAGCTGGTGTTAATAGAACACTACTTAAAGATTTGGGTACTGCAATTCTTAAGTTAAATAAGGAAGAGGGGTACACATTTTGTATGATTGAACATGATATGGAGTTTATAAGTAGATTATGTAATCCTGTTATCGTTATGGCTGAAGGTTCGGTTTTATTTGAAGGAACTGCCGAAGAAGCTAAAAAAGATGAAAAGGTTATAGAAAGTTATTTAGGTAGAGGATCAAAAATAAAGGATGAAAATTAATGGCTTTTTTTGAAGGTTTAAAAATGACAGGTGGTTATGGTAATGGACCTGATATCATTAATTCTTGTTCGGTTGATGTAAACAAGGGTGAAATAGTCTCAATACTAGGACCCAATGGTGCAGGTAAATCAACAGCTATGAAAGCATTACTGGGTCTTTTAAATTTAAAATCAGGTTCAGTAGTAATTGATGGAAAAGATATTTCAAAACTTTCACCACAGGATAGAGTTAGAGAGGGTATTTCATTTGTACCACAGACAAAAAATGTATTTTCTGGAATGAGTGTTGAAGAAAATTTAGAGATGGGTGCTTATTTAAGAGATGATAACTACCAAGAGATCATAGAAGAAATTTATGAACTATTTCCAATACTTAAAGAAAAAAGAAATCAATTAGTTGGTGAACTATCAGGAGGTCAAAGACAACAAGTAGCCCTTGGCAGAGCATTAATGATAAAGCCGTCTGTATTAATGTTAGATGAACCTACAGCAGGAGTTTCTCCAATTGTAATGGATGAATTATTTGATCATATAATTAAAGTAAAAAGAACTAATGTTGCAATTTTAATGGTTGAGCAAAATGCTAAGCAAGCACTTAATATTTCTGATCGAGGATATGTATTAGTTACTGGTGAAAATAAATATTCAGGAACAGGAAAAGAATTATTAAATGATCCAAGAGTAAGAAGCTCTTTTTTAGGCGGATAGTATGGATTTTTTAAACGCAATTATATTATTATTAAACTACATTTTTGTACCAGCTCTTACTTATGGCTCTCAATTAGCACTAGGTGCAATATTTGTAACTTTAATTTATGGAATTTTACGGTTTGCAAACTTTGCAACTGGAGACATGATGGCTTTTGGTACAATGGTTACTATTTTAATTACTTGGTACTTTCAATCAATTGGTATTTCTTTGGGTGTTTTACCCACAGCTCTTCTTGCTATACCCTTTGCTATAATTTTTATGATTGGTTATATGCTCTTTATAGATAAATTTGTATTTAGGTATTATAGGGTTCAAAAAAGCCCACCGGTTCAACTTGCAATGGTTAGTATTGGCGTAATGTTTGTAACACAAGCAGTAGTTAGAATAATAATTGGTCCATCTGACAGAAGATTTTTTGATGGAGAAAAATTTATTATTAAAGCTGGTGAGTTTAAAGAGATGACAGGACTTAATGAGGGATTGGCTATTAAATCTAGCCAGGTCATAACTGTATTTGTAACACTTGTATTAGTTTCAATTTTATTTTGGTTCTTAAATAAGACTAAAACAGGAAAAAGTATGCGTGCTTATTCAGATAATGAGGATTTAGCTTTATTATCTGGAATTGACCCCAAAAGAGTAGTCATGATTACATGGATTATTGCGGGTATTTTGGCAACTATTGGTGGAGCTTTATATGGTTTGGACAAAAGCTTTAAACCATTTACCTACTTTAATAATATGCTACCAATTTTTGCTGCTGCAATTGTTGGGGGCATTGGAAACCCGTTTGGAGCATTTTTAGGAGGGTATGTCATAGCTTTTTCAGAAATATTCTTGACCTATGCTTATAAAAAATTCTTTATGTATGTTTTACCAGCAAGTATGGAACCAGAAACATTAGTGCAATTATTATCTACGGATTATAAATTTGCTGTATCATTCTCTATATTGGTGATTGTTTTACTTTATAGACCAAATGGAATATTTAAAGGGAAGGTATTGTGAGAAAGTACTTAAACGTAATTACAGCCTACACAATAATGATGGGTTTAATTATCTTAGTTGGAATATTTCAATCATGGAATGTTGCTCTATCAATTTTTAATATGTGTTTGATTTCTGCAGTGATGACCATGGGTGCAAATATTCAATGGGGATATGCGGGTTTAATTAATTTTGGTCTCATGGGTTATGCGGCATTAGGTGGATTGGCTGCAGTTCTAATATCAGCTGAACCTGTACAAGAAGCATGGGTTGCAGGCGGTTTTAATATTTTAATGTGTTTATGGTTAATAGTGGCAATGATATTTGCAATTCGATTTGTATTAAAATATTTTGAAAAATCAAAAATTAGAACTTATGGTATTGCTGCAATTATTATTGCTGGAATTGTTATTATAAGAATAACATCAAAGTCAAGCATTGAAGCTATTGAAAGTGTTAACCCAGCAACAACAGGGTTTCTTGGAGGATTAGGATTGCCAATTATGTTCTCTTGGATTATTGGTGCTTTTTTTGCTGGAGGTTTAGCTTTTGTAGTTGGAAAAGTTGCACTTGGGTTACGTGCAGATTATTTAGCTATTGCAACACTACTTATTTCTGAAATTGTTATAGCTATCATTAAACATGAAGATTGGTTAACAAGAGGTGTTAAAAATGTAATAGGACTGGATCGACCAGTACCTTATGAGGTTGAACTTCAAACAAAGGAATGGTTTATAAATTTAGTTGCAAATTTTAATTCTGGAAAACTAAATTTAATCTCAAGTATTACTGATAAGCAGGCGGCTCTTAATCAATTAGTTATTGAAGGATCATCAGTATTTGTAAAACTTTGTTATTCAGGGTTGTTCTTAATGGTAGTTATAGCTCTTTTAATAATTACTCAAAAAGCTCTTTATTCTCCATGGGGAAGAATGATGAGAGCAATAAGGGACAACGAAGAAGCAGCTAATGCTATGGGTAAAAATGTTGTTAAACAACATTTGTTAATTTTTATTTTAGGATCAGCAATTGTTGGAATTGCTGGTGCAATGCTAGTTACTCAAGATGGTTTATTTACACCGGGTAGCTATAGACCAATGAGATATACTTTTTTAATCTGGGTTATGGTTATTGTTGGAGGAAGTGGAAACAATTTTGGTGCCATATTAGGTGGTTTTGCGGTCTGGTTCCTATGGATTGAGGCAGCACCAATCGCATTATTCTTAATTAATTTATTTACTGCAGGTTTAGCAGACACACATTCACTGAAAATTCACTTAATTGAAAGTGTTCCATATTTTAGATATTTAATGATGGGTATGGGTCTTTTACTGATCATGAGGTATCGACCTAAAGGTATACTTCCAGAGAAAATCGAAATAAAATAAATTTATTATGAAATATATTATACTCGGAGCTGCAGTAGCATGGGCTATGTACATCGGTGATAAATATTTTTTTTAATGAATAAAAATTTATGGCTACTAATTTTAAGTCAGATTTTTGCTTTTACAGCAGCACCGGTAACAGTTTTTTTAAGTGGAATAATTGGTTCCCAGTTTAGTCCAGTAAAATCTTTAGCAACTCTTCCGATGGCCTTATCAATTGTGGGTGTAGCAATTTTTGCAATCTTTGCAGCGAAGGTTATGAGCATAATTGGCCGAAGAGCAGGATTTATGTTTGCATCAGTTGGCAGTTCATTATCATCTTTACTTGCTGCTTATTCTATAATCAGTGAAAGTTTTATTTTATTTAATTTTGCATGTTTTCTACTTGGAGCAGGAGTAGCTTTTAGTCATCAATATCGTTTTGCAGCTGTTGAAACTGTAAAAAAAGATATGGCACCAAAAGCTATTTCAATAATATTGTTAGCAGGGATAGGTTCAGCTTTTATAGGGCCTAATGCAGCTAATCTTTCAAAAGAAATTATTTCTGGTCATTTATATGCTGGATCTTATATCGTGCTCGCCGCATTAACTCTTACATCAACAATTTTTTTAATGTTTTATAAAGATAGGCACAAACCAAATAATATTAATAAAAAAACTTCACGTAGCTATTTAGAGTTAATTTCTCAACCAAGATTTTTACAAGCATTAATTGCCTCAGCTTTTGCTTATGCTGTAATGGCATTTTTAATGACAGCCACACCAATAAGTATGCATGTAATGGAAAAAATAAGCTTAACTAAAACAGGGCTAGTAATCCAACTGCATATTGCAGCAATGTTTTTACCTTCACTGGTTACAGGTAATTTGATTAGAAAATTTGGACATAGTAAAATAATGTACACTGGTACCTTATTATTTTTAATAACAGTTTTAACTAGTTTCTTTGATCAAAATTTTACTAATTACTTAATTGCATTAATATTTTTAGGATTTGGTTGGAACTTTTTATTTATATCTGGAACAAGTTTATTAGTTTTATCTTATAGGGAAAACGAAAAATTTAAGGCACAAGGATTTAATGATCTAATAGTTTATTCAATTCAAGCAACTGCAAGTTTATCTGCAGGAGTTTTCTTAACCTTAACAAGTTGGAAAACAATGAATTTAGTTTGTATAATATTTTTAGTTTTAATTATTTTGTCTACATTAAGAGCTGATTTAAAAGAAAGAAAGTAAGATGGATTTACTAGCTTATTTTCAACTCAGCTTAGTTGAAATTTATTTTGTAATATTTACCGTATTTATTGCGTCTATTATAAGGGGATTTAATGGCTTTGGCTTTTCAGCAACATGCATCTCAGGTTTTTCTTTTATTCTGCCTGCAATAGAAATAGTTCCAATTATCCTGATACTTGAGGTCATTATTAGTATTTTTATGGTTCCATATATATGGAATAAAATAGATTGGAATTTTGTTGTAAAACTATTATTTGGAATAATTATTGGCTCTCCTGTTGGTATTTATCTATTAAAATATTTAATTCCTGACGTCACACATCTATCTGTTTGTGTACTAATCATATTTTTTTCATTTTTATTAATGAGAGGCTACACAAATCAAAAGATTAATAACAATTATGGAAAATTCTTTACAGGAATAATTTCTGGAACATTAAATGGATTGACTACTTTAGGAGGAATGCCTGTTGCACTATTCTTATTGGTTACGAGCATTCAACCTGCAATAATCAGAGGTTCATTAGCAGCATTATTTTTCTTAACAGATATTTACGCTTTTGCTCTTATTTTTTTTGCTGGAATTGTAGATGTCACAACTATTTATAGAACTGTTCCACTGATTATTATTTTACCAATAGGTGTTTATATTGGAGATAAATTTTTTGTTAAAAGTAAAGAAGAGACTTATAGAAAAGTTGTTTTTTACTTTCTTATATTCATCTCGATATTTGGGTTTTTTAGGATTATCAGCAATTTTTAGATAAAAAAAACCCCCAGCAATTTTCAATGCTGAGGGTTTTAAAATTAAGATATTAATTATCTTTGTTTTTTATTTTTAAATTTTCCACCTTTGATTTCTTTTTCTAAGAAAGAACCTTCAGCTTCACCAACGCTAGTAAAAGAAACTCCAGTTGCACCTTCGTAGTCAACTTTTTTACCTTTAGCTAATAAATCTAAACCTTTTTTAAGTTCACCTGGATAAATTTTAGTTCCAGGACCGTTAGCAACATCCATTACATTCTTAGCAATAGAAGCTCTATCAGCTGATCCACCTGCTTGCATCGCTAGAATGATTAAGGCTGCTGCATCATAAGACTCACCAGTATAAGGTCCAGACGAGTCGATACCGGCTGCTTTAGCAACAGACGCAAAAGTACCTGCTGTTTTTTCATTCATAGAACCAGGCATTGAACCAAAAGATTTATTTAAATCTTTTCCAAAAGCATCAGTTAACGAGTCACCAATCATACCATCAGATAAAATAAATTTATCAAATGCACCAGAGTCTAAAGAACCTTGAATAATTCCTTTTCCACCTTGGTCTAGGTAACCAATTACTGCTACTGCATCACCACCTGCTGACGCTAAAGTAGCTACTTCAGATGAGTAATCAGCTTTTCCATCTTCATGAGCAGATACAATTGTTACTTTAATACCATGAGCTTTTACAGCTGCTGCATAAACATCAGCTAAACCTTTTCCATAGTCATTGTTAGTGTAAGTAATCGCTACACTTTTGATTCTTCTGTCTTTAGTAATATCAGCTAAAATCTGACCACCTCTAGCATCAGATGGGGCTGTTCTAAAAAAGAAACCCTTATCATCTAAAGCTGTAAGTCCTGGCGAAGTTGCTGATGGTGAAATCATTACTACACCATTTGGTACAGCAACATTAGATGCGATAGCACCAGTCACACCTGAACAGTCAGCACCCATAATTGCTGCAACACCCTGTGCGATAACACCTTCTGCTGCTGCTGTTGCTGCTGCTGAATCAACACAAGTTGAGTCTGCTCTTACTACTGAAATAGTTTCTCCACCTAATAGCGAACCTGAATCTGAAGCTTCTTTAAATGCAAGCTCAGCAGATGCAGCCATAGCTGGTGTTAGAGATTCAATAGGACCAGTAAATCCCAAGATAATTCCCATCTTAACTTCTGCGAATGTATTCGTTGTAAAAGTAGAAACGAATATAAATGCAGCAATAAATAGTTTTTTCATTATTTTCCTCTTTGATTGTTAATAATTTATAAAAATCAAATTAAAGACTATTTAAATGAATTTTCAATAGGAGAATTATCTAATTTTTTGAAGCTGATAGACTGAAATAAGCACAATAGCCCCACCAATAGTACTTAATATCGTTGGAATTTCTCTAAAAATTAAGAAAGTTAGAATTAAACCAAATATTGGAAATAGAGAATAGAAGGGCATAACTTTATTAACTGAATAAAATTTATAGAGATAAAACAAAGAAGTATGAGCAATAACGGAGACAGTTACTCCATTATGAAGCAAAAGAAACCACGTGTTTATATCAATATCTTTTAAATGATTAATTGTATTTCCTTCAGTAAAAATTGAAAATATTAAGAGAGTAATAAAGCCTGTAAGTCCCATGATCATATTTGAAAACTTTACATCAACTTCTTTGATGTACCTTGATAACACATTTGCAATCCCATAAAAAAAAGCAGAAATGCCACATAAAAAAAGTGCATAAATTTCTCCTTTTAAATTTGGGTCATAACCAATTAGAAAAATTCCAAAAAAAGAAATAAGTATTAGTATCCATTGTTTCGTACTAACTTTTTCATCAAGAAAAATTGAGCTCACAAGAATAGCAAAGGGTATTGCTAGTTGAGCTCCAATAATAATAGGAGCAACTAAAGTTGCATTACCCAATGATAAATTTAAAAAAAATATAACTCCAAAGCCCATAGTTAATGAAAAACCTATTAAAGGAAAAAAATATTTTTTATCTGGGATTTTAAATTTACAAAATGGAATGAGAAAAATAAAAAGTATAAACATTCTTAAGGATCCTGCTAACATAGGTGGTAAGGATGTATTTAAAGTAAGCTTGTTTACTGGATATGAACTTCCAAAAATAAACATAATAAATAAAACTAAAAAATAATGTCGTGTAGTCAAAAAATTAACCCATTGTAAATGGGTCTGTCATCGGCTGTTCCGAAGAATTATACCACGTTGTCTTTATTCTTGTATATTCTTTAATAGATTCAATTCCAGCTTCTTTACCGTAGCCACTATCTTTAATTCCTCCAAAGGGAGCCATGGGTGAAATTAATCTATATGTATTTACAAATACTATTCCTGCTCTCACTGCCTTTGAAACTCTCATGCCTCTACCAAGGTTTGACGAATAAACACCAGAGGATAATCCATATTTATTATCATTCATTAATTTAATAGCCTCTTTTTCTGTATCAAATTTCATAACAGATAATACTGGACCAAATAATTCATTTTCAGCAGTAGGTAGGTTATGATTTTTACACTCAATTATTGTAGCTGGAAAATAATAGCCTTTATTAGATATATCAGATCTTTTTCCTCCACATCTAATTTTTCCACCTTGTTCAATAGTAGCTTTAATATTTCTTTCAATATTTTCTAATTGTTTGAGACTATTTAAAGGACCCATTTGAGTATCTTTATCCATCGGTGCACCCAGTTTTATCTTTTCAGCTTTTGTGATTAACTTATCTAAAAATTCATCATAAATTTTTGATTGAATATAAAGTCTTGATCCAGCAATGCAGCTTTGACCGCTTGCACCAAAAATGCCAGCAGTAATTCCATTAAGTGCATTCTCTTGTTCAGCATCATTAAATACTACAACAGGACTTTTTCCACCTAGTTCTAAACTTACTTGTGATAAATTTTCAGCTGAATTTTTTACAATATGTTTGGCAGTTTCTGGACCACCTGTGAATGCAATTCTCTCAACAAGATCATGTGTAGTTAGAGCCTTACCACAAGGCTCACCTAAACCAGTGATTATGTTAACTACTCCTTTTGGTATTCCTGATTTTTCAACTAATTTTGCAAATTCTAATAAAGTTACAGGCGCAAGTTCGGATGCTTTTATTACAACGGTATTTCCCATGGCTAATGCAGGGGCAAGTTTAACAGCTGTTAATAACATTTGGGAGTTCCACGGAATGATTGCAGCAACCACACCAATAGGTATTCGAGTAGTTGTTACTTGCATGTCTGGCTTATCAATTGGTACGACTGTTCCTTCAACTTTATCAGCAAGACCTGCAAAGTAATCATAGTATTCAGCAATATAATTAGCTTGTATTTTAGTTTCTCTAAAAATTTTTCCTGTATCAATAGTTTCTATAGTTCCAAGATGTTCAGAATTCTCTCTTAATTGATTTGCTAGAGACCTTAAATATTTAGCTCTATCTCTTGGATGTAAATTAGACCAGGAGTTATCAAAAGCTTTTTGTGCAGCCTTAACTGCTTTATCTACATCTTTTGCATTTGCTTCAGGTACAGTTGCCCAAACTTCGTTATTCTCTGGATTTAAAGTTTCAATAGTTTTACCAGACTCAAACTCAACCCATTGACCATCTATATACATTTTGAAGTTTTGAATTTTTGTCATTTAATTATTAATAAAATTTTGAAGATTTATATTAACATCATCTGCACACTCTATACTACAAAGATGTTTCCCATTATTTATTTCAGTAAAACTTGAATTTATCAAATCATTAGATAAGGATTTTGACATCTCAACTGTTGAACCTAAATCATTTGATCCTGTCATCACCAGAGTTTTAGTTTTTATATTTTTAATCATACCAATATCATCTTGATAATAAGCAAATAGTTTATAGGCTTTTAAAAAATTTAAATGATCTTCATCCTTTTTTGTTAAGATCTTTATAAATTGATCATAAATTTCTGGATGGTTATTTAAGTATTGATCTGTGAACCATCTTTTTAGTGCTTGTTTTGAAATAGGTTTATTTAACTTAGCTTGCTCAAATCTTTCTATGACTAAACTTCTTTGTTCCATAGTTCTTTTGTATGTAGTCCCAAGCAATGTTAAGGTCTTTAATCTATCCTGAAATTTTGAAGCAAAGTCTAATGCAACTAATGAACCTAGAGAGAATCCAATTAGATTAATCTTATCTACTTTCAAAAATTGCAATAAACTATCTAATTGGTTTGAAAAATCATTCAAAGTAACTTCCCCTTTATCATAAGGAGTTTTTCCATGACCTAACAAGTCATAAGTAATTATTGAATGATCCTTTAAAAATCTAATTTGAGGTTCCCACATTCTATGATCTAGCCCCACACCATGAATGAATACTAATGGATCTGTATTATTATTATTAATAAATGAATAATAATTTTGATTTGAGTCAAAATTTTGAGACATCCAATTATTTAGGGTCTAGTCCCATTTCTTTCATATCTTGGTATCTGTCACCAGTTCTTGCATGAGCTCTTCCACTCGAGGCTCCACCGATAGCAATAACGATTTCATCATTAAAAGGAGCATCATGAATTGTGAATTCATGAGTTAAATAATAAGGCCTTAGACCAGAATCTGTTTTATGCATCATTGGAATAGACATCTTTGATCCAGCAGGACCCCTAGTATTAGTAAAGCTTAAGTAAGAAGTTCCACCAACAGCATCTCTAAATTTATTCCCAAATCTTAATGTATGAATAAATGCGGATGCATGTTCAATTTCACCATTCAAACCAACAGTTCCAGCTTTTCCATACGCTAAAATTTTTTCAGGAGAGCCCATTTCTTTTATTAATTCTGATACTAGAATAATACCTAATTTGGGAGCTAAATCTAAAATGATTGGTTTAAGATCATCGACAAAACCTTTTCCACTCCATGGATTTTTAAATACAGCAGCAACGGAAACCATTAAAACAGGTTCTTTAGCTTCTTTACCACCTTCAATAAAAGTCTTATCTACAAATTTTGTAAACTTTCTAAGTTCTAGTTTCATTAACTAGCCTTTTCTATATTTGAATTACCTAAATTAATCTTTGGTATAACCTCTTCATTAAACAACTTTATACTTCTCATGCAAGCTTCATGATCCATTCCAGGAAAATTAGACCAAACTTGAAGGTTTTGTAAATTTAATTCAGACTTTAATTCATTTATTTTATTAACAACATACTCAGGTGTCCCAAATAATAAATTTCTTTTATGTAGAAAGTCATAATTAAGCAAATCTAATTTGTGTTTTGTTTCTGGTAATTCTTCTCCTGGATTCATATGATTACCCAAACCTCTCCAATGACAAACCCATTTCATGTAATTAATAATATGTTCGCCAGCTAATTTTTCAGCTTCTTCCATAGTTTCTGCTATAAACATATCTCTAACTAAAGATATACCTTCTCCAAGTGGCACTTCTCTATTTTCAGTTTTTGATTTTGCATCTCTATAAATTTCAAATCTAGTTTTTAAAGCTTTTACAGTTGGTATCCACATTATGGTATTTAATCCATTTTGTGCTGCCCATTCAATTGATCTTGCACCGTCAACAACCTGCCATATAGGTGGATGAGGTAGTTGTTTTGGTTTTGGTACTATACTAATTTTTTTTATTTCATTAGTTTTTGTATCAAGAAATTCTTCACTAGGTGGACTCATGTCATGTTGCCAATTAAATCCAGGTGTAGGGTAGTTATAAAATTCACCTTGGTGACTAAAAAATTTTTCAGTCCATGCTTTTTTCATTATGGTTAATGATTCATCAAACAATCTAAAATTTTTTGCCTGATCTTTTAAGTCAGCCTCTTTGTTCATGTTGATAGCTTCTCTTCCATAAATTCCTCTTCCAATACCAACGTCAACTCTCCCACCTGATAGTTGATCCAATAAAGCTATGTCTTCTGCAAGACGTATTGGATTATGAAAAGTAATTACATTACAGGCCTGACCAATTCTAATTTGTTTAGTTCTTGCGGCTGCATCTACTCCCATCATTAAAGGGTTTGTACAAGATTCCATTCCTTCATGATTAAAGTGATGCTCAGTATACCAAATAGAGTCCCAATTATTTTCATCACAATAAGTAGTGATTTCTTGGGTTTCATTTAATAGTTGATCGTATGGTTTATGGTCCCAATTAGTAGTGTTACAAAAATATCCAAATTTCATTCAAACCTCCTTAAATAGTTAAATTTAAAGACGACTGATCCCACTTTCGTATTCTTTAGTACCGTTTAAACCTTAAGTAACGACGAGTTATGTATCGCTTATAAGAATATGTTAAATTAACTAGATTAAATAATCAATATATTTATTCTACGATTATAAATATTATGGAATCAAAGAAAATAGACCCAAAATTTAACAAGTATCAAAATCCTAAAATTGGGCTCATAGCCCTTGCTAGTGACTATATGATTGAAAAAGACTTTATTAGAATAATTAAGGATAAAAAAGTAGACTTCTTTGTTAATAGAATTGAGTGCTTTAATCCATTAACAAAAGAAAATTTAATTAAGATGTCTGAAAAGGTTACAGAAGTAACAAAAGATATTCTTCCTAACGAAAAAATTGACTGTGTTGCTTATGGCTGTACATCTGGGACTATTGCAGCAGGATATGAGGATATCGAAAAAAAAATAAAAAACGCAAAGCCAGAAGCTATTGTTACAACTCCAAGTACAGCATCGATTAAAGCACTTAAAAAATTAAATATTAAAAAAATTGCAATTTTCACACCTTATTCAAAAAAACTAAATGATGAAGTGTTAGATTTTTTTAAAAACGAAAATTTTGAAATTAAAGCAAATTCTTATTTTAATATTGAATCAGATATAGATATAGGAAAAGTTGATCCTAACTACCTATATGAAGTCCTTTCAAAAATGGATTTAAATGGAGCTGAAGCTTTGTTCATTTCATGTACAGCGTTACCAGCCTTATCAATAATTGATAAATTAGAAAAAAAACTCAATATAACTGTACTTTCAAGTAATCAAACTTTAATTTGGGACACACTGAATTCGATTAAAAATAAAGAAACAACTAAAGGTTTTGGAAAAATTTTTGAAGTTAATTAAAAATATTGTTTAAAAGTTTCATTAATTGATAAAACCCCATAATCATTTAATCCACCAATTATTAACTGAAGTGCCACTATTAAAATAAATCCTAAACCTATATAAGCTATCCATAAGTTTTTCTGAATATAATTTGCTAAATATGTGGCTAAAGCTCCAGTTAATACAACCGACAAAACAAGTCCAAATATCATAAAACCAAAGTAACCTTTTGCAGCACCAACAACACCAATTACATTATCAAAGCTTATCGTAATATCTGCAAATAAAACTTTATAAATACTTTTTACAAATGAAGGCTCTGTTGATTTTTTTACAGGTGATTTAATCTTATTCTTCATTTCAACTAAATCTTTTCTTAAATCATTAACAATCCAAATTAGAAGTAGCCCACCTAAAATTTTAATATAATAAAATTCAAATAGGTAAGTGGCAAAAAGTGCAAAAATAATTTTAAAAACTAAAGCTCCAGCAACACCCCAGAGAATTATTTGCTTTCTATTCTTTGGTACAAAGTTAGCGGCAATTAAGCCAATAATGATAGCGTTATCAGCAGCTAAGATGATATCTATAAAGATGATTTGGGTTAAAATTATGAATTCTTCTATCAATTTGTTTTTATAATATTGAAAATCTAAAATAATTCAATGTAAACTATAAATATTTTTTAAAATTAATATTTAGAACTTCCTTGCTCTATTGTCATTTTAAGCTCTTCAAATTCATCACATTTACAATTTTCTAGTATTTTTAAACGATCTTTAGCCTTATCAATTCTATTAGTTCGCACATAAAGCTCTCCAAGGTATTCGTTAATACCAATGTGTTGAGGATCTATAGCTAATCCTTGCTCATAGTAAATTTCAGCCATAACAAAATCGCCAACCTTTCTATATGAATAGCCTAAATAATTAAGTATATCTGGTTTATTAGGAAACTCATTGTTAGCAATTATTAAAAATTTTATAGCATCATTAAATCTTTTTTTTGCTTTTTCTGATTTTCCTTTTTTATCATATTTTTTTGCTTGTTTAATTGCGTTAGTAGCTTTTTTAAAATTACTATTCTTGATTTCTAAAAAGGAGTAATCTTCAGAACCCCCCTTACCAACATCTGTATCTGTTGTAGTTCCAGCCGAATAAACAGGACAATTAAATAAAAATGTTATTAAAAGAAGAGTTAAATATTTTTTAATCATAACTATATAAACTTAGTCATTTTATTTAAAGGTTTCAATATTAAACCATTATTAACTAAATTATCTTTAATAGATTTTGCAACTGATAATGAACACTCATTGTCACCATGTATACAAACCGAATCAATCTCACAAGGTATCTGTTTGCCACTGAAACAATTTATAGCCTGATTTTTAACCATATTTAATACATGTTTCTTTGCAAGATCTGGATCAGTGATTAAAGCATTTGGTTTTTTTCTAGAGATCAAATTACCGTCATCCTCATAATTTCTGTCTGCAAATATTTCACAAGCTATTCTCATACTATTTTTTTTAGCAGCAACTTCCATTTGTGAGCCAGTTGGGACAAGGTAAATAATATCTTTATTAATTTCTTTAATAGCTACCGCTAACGTTGTGGCTAATTCTAAGTCTTCACAAGCCATATTATTAAGTGCCCCATGCGGTTTAATATGGGTTATGTTTTCATTATGTTTTTGAGCAATCTTTTGTAATATTTCATATTGCTCAAAAATTAGTTTTTTTATTTCTAAAGAATTTAAATACATTCTTTTTCTTCCAAAGTTTTCAGGATCATTAAAAGAAGGATGAGCCCCCACACTAACACCATTTTTTTTTGAAATTTGAATAATAATATCCATTGTTTGTTCATCTCCCGCATGGAAGCCACACGCAATGTTGGCAGAATTTACAATATTAAGTAATTCTGGATCATTCTTGATAGAATGAAACTTAGATTTTTCTCCTAAATCACAATTGATATTAATTTCCATACTCTTTAGTCTGGAGTATAACATGGCATGGTTAAAAATATATCAAATCTTGGTGATGCAGCTGTATATTGTGATTTTGGCTCAGAAGTTAATGAAGCAATAAATGCAAGTGTCATAGATTATTTTCACCATATATCAAAATTAATAAAAGATAAAAAGATCGAAGGAATAACTAATTTAACACCCTCTTATAATAAATTAATCATTAGTTTTGATTTAACTATAACCAACTATAAAAAAATCAAAAATTTTATAGAAGGTGTAACTATTAATAGAGATATTAAAAATAATAATCAAAAAATTAAGATCCCAGTTTGTTGTGATGATGAGTATGGATTAGATTTTTTAAGGCTAATTGAAAAATTGAATATAGATAAAGATAAAATATTAGAACTGTATTTTGGCAAAGAATATTTTTGTTATATGACAGGTTTTATTGCTGGAATGCCTTTTTTAGGAGATCTTAATGAAAATATTAGATGCGATCGATTGGAAACACCAAGATTAAAAATGCCTAAAGGATCGGTAGGAATAACTGAGCAATTTGCAAATATTTATACTTTCGAAAGTCCTGGTGGTTGGAATATTATTGGTAATACCCCAAAGAAAATTTTTGATGATAAAAATTTAGATCAACCAGCTCTAGTAAATCCAGGTGATAAAGTAAATTTTTATCAAATAACAAAAGAAGAATATTTAAATTGGAATGAATAAAGCATATTTTGAAATTTTAAGAGCTGGAGTTAACACTACCATTCAAGATAAAGGTAGAAATCATTTATATCATGTTGGAATTGCAGTAAGTGGTGCAATTGACCAAAGAAATTACATATTATCAAATAGATTGGTTGATAATCAATTAAATGAGCCTGTAGTAGAGTTTGCATACCAAGGCCCTCTTTTAAAGTTAAAGAATGGAAAAATTAATTTTGCAATATCTGGAGATATTTTTTTTAAGATTATTAGAAAGAATTTAGTGATTGAAGATGGTGAGTGTTATAAAAGTTATATTTTAGATGAAGAGGACCAAATAGATATAATATCAACCAAAAATTCTACGTATGGATATTTAGCTGTTAATGGTGGTTTTGATCTAGAAAAAACCTGGGGCAGTTATTCCATAAATACTAAAGCAAATATTGGACCAAATGATGGAAAAAAATATTCCATAAACGATAAAATTTTTATTAAAAAAATAGATATCAAAAACGTAATAAATAAAAAAATAAATTATGAGTATTCAACTGATAGTATCATTAGAATTATTAAAGGTACAAATTTTGAGTATTTTTCTAAGAATGCAATAGACAAATTTTTTAAAGAAGATTTTTTAATCACAAATCTTGTCGATAGAATGGGCATAAGATTGAAAGGTCCTAAATTAGAAAATATAGAAAACACTAATATTAAATCAGAAGGTCTAGTAAGAGGAGTTATTCAGGTACCTGCTGATGGTAATCCAATAATAATGTTATCTGATCATGGAACAGTTGGAGGATATCCAAAGATTGGTGTAGTTATTGCTGCAGACCTTGATTTAGTTGGGCAATTAACACCTGGAACAAAAATAAACTTTAAGGAAGTAAGTCTTGAAGAAGCTCAGAATATATTTAAAGCATACACAGAAGATACAAATAAATATTTAAATGAATGTAATTAATAAAATTCCTGGTCCATTGCTGATTTTTATGGGAGCTTTAAGTTTAAGTTTTGGGGGGCTTATTGTAAAAAAATTTGAAGGCTCTACTGAATGGCAAATTCTTTTTTGGAGATCTTTATTTTTTACACTTACTGTTTTAACATTTCTAATAATTACCTATAAAAAGAAAACTTTAAGCTCTTTCTATAGGTCAGGATTACCGGGTTTTTTTGGTGGTATTGTATTATCATTTGGATTTTGTGGTTATGTATATGCAATGTCAAATACTTCAGTTGCTAATACTAATTTTATAATATCATTACAGATTTTATTTCTTGCAATTTTTGGTTACTTATTTTTAAAAGAAAAAATTTCAACAATCACCTTAGTTTCAATAATATTAGCAATAACAGGGGTTATTTTAATGGTTGGCAATGATCTGAGGCCAGGTAATCTTTCAGGAAATTTAGCTGCATTTACAATGCCTATCACATTTGCGGTTTTAATCATGATTGTAAGAAAATTTCCTACAGTAGACATGATTCCTGCTCAATTTGTTGCTGGAGTAAGTTCATGTTTAATAGGGTTAAGTGTATGCATTTACTATTCACATAATTTAATGGTTTCACCTAATGATATATTTTTAGGTTTTTTAGCAGGCTTTTTTCAAGTTGGTTTTGGTTTTATATTCATTACCATTGGTGCACGTAGCACACCTTCAGCAATGGTTGGAGTAATTATGCTATCCGAATCTGTTTTAGGGCCCGTTTGGGCTTTTTTATTTGCAGGTGAACGGGTATCATTATTCACATTAATTGGAGGTGCAATTATTCTATTTGCTGTCTTGCTTCAATTTTCATCGGTGCTTTTGTCTGATAAAAAAGAAAAAATTATTAATTGACTCTGACATACATCTGGTAGATTATTCTTGTATACGGGAGAGACTACAAACTATCGTAGCGCCGAAGGAGCAACCACCCAGGAATCTCTCAGGCAAAAGGACCGTAACATATTAACTCTGGAAAGAGATTAAGTTCTCGCCGACGGAATAAAACTCTCAGGCAAACATACAGATGGGTACAGTGAGTTAATATGGAAAATATAAAAACAGCACTTTACAATTTACATCAAAAGCATGGAGCTAAATTTGTTCCATTTGCTGGTTATCAAATGCCAATTCAATATTCTAAAGGAATTATTGAGGAGCATAAAAGTACAAGAGAAAATGCAGGTATTTTTGATGTGTCACATATGGGTCAGCTATTTATTAAAGGAGATGACACATTAGCAAAAAGTCTTGAAAGAATTTTTCCAGCTGAATTAAGTAACGCTAAGTTAAATCAGTCAAAATATAGTTTTTTAATGAATGAAGAAGCAGGAATTTACGATGATTTAATTATTACAAAAGTTGAAGGCGGTTTTAACATTGTATTGAATGCTGCTTGTAAGAATACAGATTTTAAACTTTTATCTAAATTATTAGAAAATAAGTATGAAATGATTTTAAGTGAAGAACTATCTCTTATAGCAATACAGGGTCCAAAAGCAGTCCAAATATTAGAAAAAATAATCAATGGAGTATCAGATTTAAAATTTATGAATGGTGATACATTTAACTATCTTAAAGAAAATATTTACATCACAAGATCAGGCTATACAGGTGAAGATGGATTTGAAATATCTATAAAAAATGAAGATGCAGAAGTGTTTGTACAAAACCTCATAGATGAAGGGGCCAGTTTAATCGGGTTAGGTGCCAGAGATACCCTGAGATTAGAAGCGGGGCTTTGTTTGTATGGTCATGACATGGATATTAATAAAAGCCCAGTAGAAGCTAATTTAAAATGGGCAATATCAAAGAATAGAATTCTTGAGGGTGGATTTATTGGATGTGAAAAAATTAAATCTCAAATCGAGAAAGGGGTAAGCAAGATCCGTGTAGGTATTAAGCCAGAAGGTAGAATTATAGCTCGAGAAAAAACCTCAATATTTAGTGAAGATAATAAAAATATTGGGGAAATTACAAGTGGAACTTTCGGACCGAGTGTTCAGGCCCCAGTCGCTATGGGTTACGTAGAAAATTCATTTTCTAAAATTGATACTAAGGTTTTTTTAGAAGTGAGAGGAAAAAAATATCCGGCAATTATAAGTAATTTGCCATTTTATAAAAAAAGTTATGTGAAAGGAGCTAGCAAATGAGTGAAGTAAAATATTCAAAAGAACATGAGTGGATAAAATTAGATGGAGATACTGCTGTTATAGGAATTACACAACATGCAACCGAAATGCTAGGTGATATTGTTTTTGTAGAGCTACCAGAGGTAGGGTCCTCTGTTGTTAAAGATGGTAATGCTGGTGTTGTAGAATCTACAAAAGCTGCAAGTGATATTTATACTCCTGTATCTGGAGAAATTATCGAAAACAATCAAGCAATTGTTGATGATCCTGCAAAGGTTAATAACGATCCAGAAAATGATGCATGGTTTTTTAAATTAAAAATTACCGATAAGTCTGAAATGGATTCATTAATGAATAAAGAAGAATACGAAAAATTTTCAAAAGAAAGTGGTAGTTAAATGTTAAAAAATGCTCAAAAAGATTTTATACAAAGACATATAGGTCCATCCGTTGATGAACAAAATATTATGCTTAAAGAATTAGGCTATAAAAGTCTTGATGATTTGATAAAAGACACTGTACCAGAAAAAATCCTTCTTAAAGATGACTTAGATATTGGAGATCCAAACTCTGAATATAAAGCACTTAGAAAACTAAAAGATATAGCTAAAAAAAATAAAGTTTATTCTAGCTTTATAGGAATGGGTTATTATGGAACTTATACACCATATGTAATACTTAGAAATATTTTAGAAAATCCAGGATGGTACACTTCTTATACTCCTTACCAGCCAGAAGTAGCACAAGGTAGATTGGAAATGTTATTAAATTTTCAACAAATGATAATTGACTTTACAGGAATGGATATTGCTAATGCCTCTCTTTTAGATGAAGGAACAGCAGCAGCAGAAGCTATGGGATTAAGCTATAGAATATCTAAGTCTGAATCTAAAAAAGTTTTTGTTTCAAAAAATTGTCACCCTCAAACTATCGATGTTATTAAAACAAGAGCTGAACCTTTAGGTTTAGAAATAATAGTTGGTGACGAAGATAAAGACATTAAAGAAGATATTATATGTGGTATTATTCAATACCCTGGCACCCTTGGAGATATAAAAGACCCAAGTGAGGCTATTAGTAAAATACATAAACATAATGGAAAAGCAGTTCTTGCATGTGATTTGTTAGCACTTGCTAAACTAAAAACACCTGCTGAGTTAGGTGCTGATATTGCGGTTGGTAGTTCACAACGTTTTGGAATTCCAATGGGTTATGGTGGTCCACACGCAGCATTTTTTGCTACAAAAGATGAATACAAAAGATCAATGCCAGGTAGAATAGTAGGTGTTTCAGTAGATAAGCATGGAAAAAAAGCATACAGACTTGCACTTCAAACAAGAGAGCAGCATATAAGAAGAGATAAAGCAACGAGTAATATTTGTACTGCACAAGCATTATTAGCAATAGTCTCTGCAGCTTATGCTGTCTATCACGGTCCACAAGGTATTAAAAAGATTGCAGAAAGTGTCTCTCAACTGACTAAAAATTTTGCAGATAAACTAAAACAATCTGGTTATGAACTTTATTCAAATGATTTTTTTGATACGGTAACAATAAAAACTCTAGATAAAACAGAGAAGATATACAAAAATGCTTTAGATCAAGGAGTAAATATCAGAAAAGTGAATTCTGAACTGTTAGCAGTATCTTTTGATGAAAGAAAAAATCTTTATAGAGCAAATCAGTTATTAAAAATTTTTAATTGTTCAGAAACAATTAAAGAATCTATGAATGAAAGTTTGTCTAATATTCCTAAAAATTTATTAAGAACTTCAACTTATTTAGATCATCCAGTTTTTAATAGATACCATTCAGAAACAGAAATGCTACGTTATCTAAAAAAATTAGAAGACTCTGACATTGCCCTAAATAAATCCATGATTGCTTTAGGATCATGCACTATGAAACTTAATGCAGTTTCAGAAATGATACCAGTTACCTGGAAAGAATTTTCACAGCCACATCCTTTTTCTCCAGTTGAACAAATGGATGGTTATAGGGAATTATTTACAGATTTAAAAAACTGGCTAAGGTCAATTACTGGGTTTTCTGGAGTTTCATTACAACCAAATGCTGGAGCTCAAGGTGAGTTTGCTGGTTTAATGGTAATACGTAAATTTCATGAAAAAAATAATGAAACAAATCGTAATGTTTGTTTAATTCCAAGCTCTGCACATGGCACAAATCCAGCAAGCGCCCAAATGGTGGGTATGAAAGTAGTTGTTGTGAAATGCGATCAATATGGAAACGTAGACTATGAAGATTTAAAAAATAAAGCTGAAGAACATTCGGAAAATTTAGCTGCTCTTATGGTTACTTACCCATCAACACATGGTGTTTTTGAGGAAAAAATAACTGATATTTGTGAATTAATTCATAATCATGGTGGACAAGTTTATATGGACGGAGCAAACTTAAATGCGTTAGTTGGAATTGCAAAACCAGGTAATTTTGGACCAGATGTTTGTCATATAAATTTACATAAAACGTTTTGTATACCACACGGTGGTGGAGGACCTGGCATGGGACCAATAGCATGTAAAAAACATTTAGAAATATTTTTACCAAAGCATTCTGTAATTAAAGATTGTGGCCCAGTGACTGGAATGGGAGCAGTATCTGCAGCACCTTGGGGTAGCTCAAGTATTTTATCAATTTCATGGATGTATATAAAGATGATGGGCTCTGAAGGCTTAAGAAAAGCATCACAAGTTGCAATACTAAATGCAAATTACATTGCACATAAATTAAAAGACTCTTTTCCAATTTTGTATAAAGGTAAAAGTGGCAATGTAGCTCATGAATGTATCATTGATATTAGAACAATAAAAAGCGAAACAGGGATTACAGAAGAAGATATTGCAAAGCGATTGATTGATTTTGGCTATCATGCTCCAACAATGTCCTGGCCTGTTGCTGGCACCATGATGATTGAGCCTACAGAAAGTGAAAGTTTGAGTGAAATTGATAAGTTTTGCTCTACACTTATAAAGATAAAACAAGAGATAAATAAAATTCAGTCTGGCGAATATGACAAGACTGACAACCCATTGAGGAATGCGCCACATACTCACGTTGAATTATCATCCAATAAGTGGGATCATAAGTATGAAAGAGAAGAGGCCGCTTATCCTTCAGATTTTTTAAGGACAAATAAATATTGGCCTCCAGTTGGTAGAGTAGATAATGTTTATGGAGATAAAAACTTGTTTTGCACATGTCCATCTATGGAAGAGTACGAAGATACGGCGGCTTAGATATTTGCCAAGATGAAAATTGCTGTAGTAGGTGCGGGTATATCAGGATTGAGTGCTGCTTATTACCTATCCAAAAAACATAAAGTAGATTTATTTGAAAAAGAAAATCATTTTGGTGGTCATGCAAATACAATAAAGGTCGCTTACAAACCTAATAAAGAAATTCCAATAGATATTGGATTTATGGTTTTTAACAAGCAAACATATCCAAATTTAATTAATTTTTTTTCAGAAAATAAAATAGAGATTGAAAAAAGTGATATGTCATTTTCTGTCACTGTAGAAAATAGTGATTTAGAATATTGTGGAAAAGGATTAAGTGGGATTTTTTCCAATAAAAAAAACTTATTTAATTTAAAATTTATAAAAATGTTTTTTGAAATTTTAAGTTTTTATAAAAACTGTGAAAAAATAGAAATCAAAAAAATTAAATCAATAACATTAGGAGAATATTTAAAAGAAATAAAAATTTCAGATTATTTTGTTAATTATCATATAATACCAATGGTATCAGCAATATGGTCGATGCCACCATATGAAGCAACGCAAATGCCTCTATCTTTTTTTTTAAGTTTTTTCAAGAATCATGGGCTATTTAAAATTAAAGACAGACCTCAATGGTTTACGGTTGCAAATCGAAGTAAAACTTATGTTGATAAGATAATAGACCAAGTTAGTGGTGAACATTTTAAGAATTATAATATAAATAAAATTACCAGAAATGATTTAGGTGTTAAGATTTTTTATGGAGAGGAAAATGAGTTCTTTGATTATGATAAAGTTGTAATAGCAACCCACGCAGATGAAGCATTAAAGATAATTGACAATCCAACTCTAGATGAGGAGTCAATATTGAAAAAATTTAAATATAGAGCTAACACTGCAGTAATACATTTTGATGAAAGTATTATGCCTAAAAATAAAAAAGCATGGTGTGCTTGGAATTCTTCAATGGATTCAGCTAATAATGAAAAGACAGCTGTAACATATTGGATAAACCAGTTACAAAATTTGAAGATAGATAGAGATATTTTTTTAACAATAAATCCATTTAAAGAAATTCCAAATGATAAAATATTTAAAAAAGTATCATTTACTCACCCTTATTACGATACTGAAGCATTAAATAATCAAAGCAATCTACATAAAATTCAAAATCAAAAACATATTTTATTTTGTGGTAGTTATTTTGGTTATGGTTTTCATGAGGATGGAATAAAGTCGTCTATTGATATGTTAAAAACGCTGAATGATTAAAAATTCTTATATTTATACAGGAAACGTAATTCATAAAAGATTTAAGCCCAAAATTCATAGCTTCAATTATAGTGTATTTTCGCTGCTTATAGATTTATCAGAAATAAGCCTATTACACAAAACCCTAAAGATATTTTCATATAATAAATTTAATATTATTAGTTTTTTTGATAAAGACCATGGAGCAAGAGATGGAAGTTCTCTTAAGGACTGGGTTTTAGAAAATCTTAAAAAAAATAATATTGACACTAACAATATTCAAATAAAACTTTTATGCTACCCAAGAATATTTGGGTATGTATTTAACCCTTTAAGTGTTTTTTATGTATATAACAAAAATTCTGATTTAATATCAATATTATATGAAGTTAAGAACACATTTGGCGAGCAACATGTTTATATTTTTAAAACTGAAAAAGACCAAAATCTGATTCAACATGTGTGTAAGAAAAAATTTCATGTATCACCATTTATTGAGATGAATTGTATTTATTTTTTTAGGCTTTTAAAGCCTAGTAACAAAATATCTGTAATAATAGATCTCAATGATCCAGCTGGTAAAGTATTATATGCTTCACAGGATGGTATTAAAAGTGAATTGAATAATAAAAATCTACTTAAATCTTACTTAAAACATCCATTAATGACATTCAAGATCATTCTAGCGATACATTATGAGGCATTTAAATTATGGACAAAAGGAATTAAATTTATAAAAAAAAAAATAAAGATTAAGAATAATATTACTATCGAAAACTAATGTTAATTTATAAAATTTCAGACTTGATTGTGTTTAATGCGTTAAAAAGTATTAAGTATGGTTTTCTTGAAATTAAAAAAGTAAATGGTGAAGTTTTAAAGTTTGGCAACCCTGATGAAACTTTAAAAGTTTTTTTAGAAATTAAAGATAAAAGTCTTAACTATAATTTGATTAAAAGTGGTAGTATTGGTTTGGGAGAATCTTATATGAAAGATTTTTTTACAACAAATAATCTTTCTGATTTGATTGAGTTAACAGCAAAGAATATAAAAACCATTTATAAATTTTCTGGAATATTCGATTTGCCTTTTATCAATTTTATTAAAAATAAAATTATAAAAAATACTAAAAATAGGAGTAAAGAAAATATTGCTAAGCATTATGATTTAGGTAATGACTTTTTTTCATTATGGCTTGATAAAACTTTAACTTATTCCAGCGCTATATTTGAAAGCCCCAAACAAGAACTTTTTGAAGCTCAGAACAATAAATATCAAAAACTAATAAATCTAATAAAGCCTACAAATGGTAATAAAATTTTAGAAATTGGTTGTGGTTGGGGTGGTTTTGCTGAGTATTTAGGTACTAATTATGATGTCAAATTAGATTGTATTACTATTTCTAAAAAACAATTTGAATTTGCTAAAGAGAGAATTCATCGATGTGGACTTAATGAAAAAGTAAATATTCAAATTAAAGATTATAGAGATTTAAAAGATAAATATGATCATATTGCATCAATAGAAATGATTGAGGCTGTAGGTCAAAACTATTTAGACAGTTATTTTAATACGATTAAAAATAATCTAACACCATCAGGTACGGTGGGTATTCAAGCCATAACTATCGATGATAGTTTATTTAATAGATATAAAAATAAAAAAGACTTTATACAGCAGTATATTTTCCCAGGTGGCTTTTTGCCTTCAAAAAGTGAATTGCAAAATTATGTAGATAAAAATGGATTAAAATTTAGTGAGTATAATTCATATGCCAACCATTACTCTGAGACTTTGATTATTTGGAGAGAAATATTTAATAAAAAATGGGACTTAATTAAAAAACAAGGCTTTGATTTAAAATTTAAAAGAATGTGGGAATTTTATCTTTCATATTGTGAAGCCGGTTTTAAATCAAAAAATATAGACTTAATTCAATTTTCACTGCAAAACAAATAACAATAGGAGCGACATGATAAACTTTAAAACCATTAGATTAACTGTGTTAATAATTTCTTTATTCTTTACAGCAAGTTGTATAAACAATAACTCTATGAAGCCAACAGATTTCAAAAATACTGAACCAACTATGACTATAGAGCAATACTTTAATGGTCCGGTTAAAGCATGGGGTCTATTACAAGACCGTAGTGGTAAGGTTACTAGACAGTTTAAAGCAGATATGACAGGTAGTTTTGAGGGAGATATTTTAACTCTTAAAGAAGATTTTTATTGGACAGACGGAGAAAAACAAAATCGAATATGGAAAATCAAAAAGATTGATCAAAATTATTACGAAGGTACTGCCCCTGATGTCGTGGGTACAGCTAAAGGTTATCAATATGGATCAGCTTTTAAATTTGAATATGATTTAATGGTCCCATTTAAAGGAAAGAATATTAAAGTTTCTTTTGATGATTGGATTTTTAAACAAGATGAAGATGTTGCAATTAATCGTGCCACACTTACAAAGTTTGGATTTAAAGTTGGTGAATTGACAGTTTTCTTTAAAAAAAATTAATAATCAATCTTCTTCATACCTCTGGCAACTAACTTAAAATATAAACTGCTAGGTAGCATTTGAAGAAATTTTAAAAAATATGTAAAAGCTTTTGGAAAATGTATTTCAAATCCCTTTTTAATTGTTAATCCTTTAAAAATTTCATCTGCAGCAAACTCTGGAGTTTTGATCATGGGCATTGGAAAATCATTTTGATCAGTCATGGGTGTTTTAATGAAACCGGGACTGATTAACGAAACACGCACATTCTTCATTCTCATATCAAAGTTTAAGCTTTCAGCAAAGCTGGTAAGTGCTGATTTTGAAGCACAATATGCACCAGCTGCAGGCAATCCTCTATAGCCAGCAACAGAAGAAATTATAGATATCTGGCCATTTTTTTTCTCAGAAAAATAATCATAGATTGAATTAATTGAATTCATGGTTCCAAAATAATTAACTTCCATTATTTCTCTTATCTTATCTAAATTAAATTTTTTCTCTGATTTAGGATCATGCATTCCAGTGCCAAACACGCATATATCAATATTTTCAAATTGCTTGATTATACTTTCGGCTACTAATTTACAATCATCAATTTTAGTTACATCTAAGGGGAAAGGATAAATATTTTTATTTTCTTGATGAAGCTCTTGTAGTAAATTTTCACGTCTAGCTGATGCTGCTACCTGCCAGCCTTCATTAGCAAATTTTATAGATAACGCCCTACCGATACCACTACTAGCACCCGTGATCCAAATAACTTTTTTATCTTTCATGAACTAATGTATAGTACGTATATGCTTAAAAATAAAATTCTATCTTTTATAATTTTTGCTTTGGTAACATATTCAGCATCTGTCATTGGTGGAATGGCTACTATTGGATTTAAAGAACCATGGTATTCATTATTGATGAAGCCGTCTTACAATCCACCAAGCTGGGTCTTTGCTCCAGTTTGGACAATGTTATATCTAATGATGACAATCGCAATATGGTTATTTTGGCATAGTAAAACCAGAGATTTAAATACTGTTTATATTTATATTATTCATTTAATTTTTAATACAACCTGGAGTGTCGTATTTTTTGTTTTCCACAAGATATTTTTAGCTTTAGTAGTTTTAATTACACTTATTGTATTGATAATAATTCTCATGGTTCGATTCAGGCGTGTCAATATGGTAAGTTATTACTTAATGATTCCTTATTTACTTTGGTGCTTTTATGCATTAGTGCTCAACGCAAGTTTACTAATGTTAAATTAATTATGGATGATGTTGTAATTATTGGTGGTGGTATTATTGGTACAGCAACTGCCTATTTTCTTTCTAAAGAAGGTAGAAAAGTTAAAGTAATAGAAAGAGACCCAACTTATAAAACAGCTTCATTTCCACTGTCGCTTGGTGGATTTAGAAGGCAGTTTTTTCAAAAAGAAAACATATTACTAGGAAAATTTGCTAGAGAATTTATTTTTCAAATACCAGAACTATTAAAAACTGAAAAAAATCCAAACCCTACTGCGAGTATGGTTACAAACGGTTATTTATTAATGTTTGGTCCAGAGCATGCTGAGGAACAGTATAAAGCTTTGAAAAATCATGAAGCTTGTGATGCTGGCACTAAAAATATTAAAGGTTCTGAGCTATCAAAAATATTTCCCTATATAAACAGCGAGGGTGTTGAAACAGCAACTTATACGGATAACCAAAGTGAAGGATGGATTGATCCATTTATGTTTCACGGTGCTTTAAAAAGTAAAGCAATTGAATTAGGCGCAGAATTTATTAAAGGTGAGGTAAAAAGTATTTCTGATATTAAAGCTAAAACAATCATATCTGCTGCAGGATGTTGGACTAAAGAATTATTGAAAGATATCCCAGTTGTTCCTCAAAAACATACGGTATTTAGAGTTAAGTGCCCTAAATATATTAAAGAAATGCCATTAACTGGAGATCTAACAACAGGTGTTTATTGGAGACCAGAAGGAGGGGAGTATTTAGCGGGCTCACCTAATTCCGTATTTGATGCAACAGATTTAGAGCCAGCATGGAATGATTTTGAGGAATTAGTATGGCCAGCATTAGCACAGAGAATTCCTGCATTTGAAGAATTAAAATTAACTGGTGGCTGGGCAGGTTATTATGATTGCAATAAATTAGATAATAATGCTGTGGTTGGTAAACACCCTAAATATGAAAATGTATATATGGCATCAGGGTTTACAGGTAGAGGATTAATGCAAGCTCCTGGAATAGGTAGAGCGCTTACTGAATTGATTTCCACAGGATCTTATCAAACAATCGATATTAGTGATTTTTCTGTTGAAAGAGTTCTTGATAATAATGCAAGACCCGAACCTTACGTTCTCTAAGGATTAAGTTCCACAAAATGTTTGATAAGCTTTATCACTAGACGGTGCAGGAGACTGAAAATCAATAATCTTATTTTGATTTTCGTAGGGTCTTTTTAAAACAGTTAATAATTTATTCATAACCTCTAAATCACCCCTGTTTGCAGCAGTTAAAGCTTCTTCAACTTTATGATTTCTTGGAATAATTAGTGGGTTTACTGAATGCATTAATTTTGTATATTTTTCCTGACTATTATTATTTATTTTTAAGCGACTTTTCCATTTTTCTTTCCAAATAAGAAAATTTTTATCATTATAAATTTCATTATCAGAAAATTGTTCATTCATTAAAAAACAAAAAGTATTGGTGTAATCAGCTTTATTTTTATGCATCCAAGTTAGAAGTTCCATAATTAATATTTGATCATTATTATCTTCACCAAATAACCCTAGTTTGTCACGCATCATATTCAGCCACTTTTCTTCATATATTTTTTCAAAGGAATTTATAGCTTCAGTGGCAACCTCTATAGCTTTATCTTTGTTGTCATCAATAAGAGTTATAATACACTCTGCAAATCTTGCTAAGTTCCATTTAATAATTTTTGGTTGATTTGAAAATGCATACCTTCCTTGCTGGTCAATTGAACTAAAAACTGTTTCAGGATTATAAGTATCCATAAAAGCACATGGACCGTAATCAATTGTTTCACCACAAATCGAAACATTATCAGTATTCATCACACCATGAATAAATCCAATACGCATCCAGTCGATAACTAAATTAATTTGTACATTCATTATTGTTTTTAATAAATCCAAAGCTTGGTTATTAGAATTTTTTATATTGGGATAATGTCGATTAATTACATAATTAAATAAGATTTTTAAATTTTCCTCTTTTTGTGTGGCTGCAATATATTGAAAGGTCCCCACACGGATATGGCTAGCTGCAATTCTAGTCAATACAGCACCTGGTAAATGTGTTTCTCTAATTACATTCTCTCCAGTTTTAACAACTGCTAAACTTCTGGTCGTGGACACTCCTAATTCGTGCATTGCCTCGCTGATAATGTATTCCCTGAGCATTGGACCAAGTGCTGCTCGTCCATCACCACTTCTTGAAAAAGGCGTTTTTCCTGACCCTTTAAACTGAATGTCATACCTATCTCCATTTTTTGATACGTGTTCACCCATAAGAACAGCTCGCCCATCACCTAACATTGTAAAATGCCCAAATTGGTGTCCTGCATATGCTTGTGCAATTGCCTCTGACCCTCTCGGCAATAAATTTCCAGAAAATAGTTGAGATAAATTTTCTTTTTTAATGTTTGTAAAATCCAAATTTAAATCTTTGGATAGATTTTTATTTAAAATTATAATTTCTGGTGATTTTACTGGAATGGGTGCCTGTTTTACTAATAAATCATTAGGTAGTTTTGCATATGTATTATCAAAAGACCATCCTGCTTTATCAATATCAATATTTGAATTAGTCATTTCTAAAATTATAAACTTTATAATTTTCTAAAGCACCTATTAAAATATGAGTAATTAAGAAAGTTCTGCTTGATTATCTTTAGGTTCAACAACAGTTTTAAACTGATTAGATATTTTTTGAATTTCTACTGAAGAAACTTTGTATTCTGCACACATTGTTTCCTCATCTTTTCCATGACCAGTTACCATGTTAACCATATGTTCTGGAAAGTGGAATGTTGTAAATACTATTCCTTCTTTAACTTTATCTGTTACTTCGACTTTTAAAGCTACTTCACCTCTGCCAGAATAAAGTCTACCAATATCACCAGTATTTAATTCTCTTTTTTTAGCATCATTAGGGTGAACTAATAATAAATCCTCAGAAACTATATTAATATTTTTAGTACGTCTTGTCATAGTAGCAGCGTTATAATGTTGAAGAACTCTGCTTGTTGTTAAAATTAATGGATAATCTTTTTTATTAGTTGCAATCTCATTAGATTCTTTCCAATCAAAATTTTTAAGCTGTCCTTTTCCTAATTTAAATGTTTTTTCATGTAAGATTTGTGTATCAGTACCATCTTCTTGTACTGGCCATTGTAATCCCATTTTACCAAGTCTTTCTCTTGTTACCCCTTTAAAGAAGGGAACTACATCAGCTATTTCTGCAAGAACTTGATCAGCATCATATTCAGGTTGATCAAAGCCTAATTTTTGCATCATATCTGTTACAATTGTTCCATCAGTTTTAGTACCAGGTAAAGGAGGTACAGCTCGATTAACTCTTTGAATTCTTCTTTCTGTATTAGTAAAAGTTCCATTTTTTTCTAAGAAAGTTGTTCCAGGTAATACTACTGTTGCAAGTTTTGCTGTTTCACTCATAAAAATTTCTTGTACAACTAAAAGCTCAAGTGAATTCATAGCATCTACAACATGTGCACTGTTAGGATCTGTTTGAACAATATCTTCTCCAATAATCCATACAGCTTTCACATCTTTATTAATTGCCCCATCAAACATTTCAGGAATTTTTAGTCCTTGTTTTGTTGGGTGTACTACTCCATATTTTTCAGTATAGAAATTTTGAACTTTTTCATCAGCCACTTCAAAGTAACCAGCTCCTTGATGAGGCTGGCACCCCATATCAGCTGCACCTTGGACATTATTTTGTCCTCTTAATGGATTAACACCAACACCTCTTCTACCAATATTTCCTGTAATCATTGCAAGATCAGCAATTAACATTACCGTTTTAGACCCTTGTTCCTGTTCTGTAACTCCTAAACCATGGAATTCCATAGAGTTTTTAGCAGTTGCATAAGCAATTGCAGCTTCTTTAACTAACTGTTTATCAACACCAGCAACTTTCGCTAGATGATCCATATCTTGTCTCTCAATTTCTTTAATGAAATTTGCAAAACCTTCAGTTCTATCTCTAACAAAATCTTTGTCATAAAGGTTTGCCTTTAATATAAAATGCAACATCATGTTTAAAATAGCAACATTTGTTCCTGGTCTAAGTTTAATGTGATAATCAGCAAGTTTAGCAAGCTCAGTAGTAATTGGATCTAATACAATTAATTTTTTACCCTTCATTACTTGTTGTTTTATTTTTGCTCCAGTAACTGGGTGAGCATTTGTTGGATTTGCCCCTATAACCATAAACAAATCTGCATGGTAAATATCTTCTGTAGAATTTGTAGCTGCTCCAGTTCCAAAAGTTTGCTGCATTCCCCAAGCAGTAGGAGAATGACAAATTCTTGCACAACAATCAATATTATTAGTTCCTATTGCTGCTCTAATCATTTTTTGGAAAACATAATTTTCTTCATTAGTACATCTTGCTGAAGAAATACCAGCAACTGCATCTGGACCACTTTCTTTTGTTATTCTATTTAATTCTTTTTTAATAAAGTCATATGCCTCATCCCATGAAGCTTCTTCAAATTTTCCATTCCTTTTAATTAAAGGAGTTTTTAATCTGTCAGGATGATCATAAAATCCAAAAGCATATCTTCCTTTAATACAAGTGTGACCTGCGTTAACTTCAGATTCTTTAGGAGTAGAAATTGCAACAACTTTATTATCTTTAATTGAAGCCTCTAAATTGCAACCAACTCCACAATAAGAACAAGTCGTTCTTACTTTTCATCAACAGCAACTGATTTAGATTGATATACATCTGAGATGGCATCTGTTGGGCAAGTGTGTGCACAAGCTCCACAAGATACACAAGACGAGTCCCCAAATAATGCATCATTATCTGTTGTAATCTTAGACTCAAATCCTCTCCCACTCATTGTTAAAACAAATGAACCTTGAATTTCATCACAAGCTCTGACACATCTTCCACAATTAATGCAGTTATCTAAATTCATTCTCATGTAATCATGAGAGGTATCTCTTGGAATACCTTTATGTTGTTTTGGTACATTATATCTATGATCTGATATGCCTAAATCATTAGCAACATCTTGAAGTTCACAGTTATTATTAACCTCACAAGTTCCACATTCCATTGGATGGTCGGTTAAAACTAGTTCAACAATATTTTTTCTTAAAGCCGTTAAGTTTTCATTATTTGTAAAAATATGTTGGTTTTCACCAACTGGTGTATGACATGAGGCTACAACTTTAGTTGGACCATCTTTAACTAAAGCAACCTCAACCGAACAAACTCTACAAGCTCCATAAGGTGCTAAGTTTGGATCGTTACATAAAGCAGGAACCTTTTTTTCACCAAGATAGCTTTCTACAAATTTTAAAACAGAAGTATGGTTAGGACCAATTTCGTATGGCTTACCATCTATATATGCAATTTTTCTTTTTTCTGAGCTCATTAATTATCTTTCACCATATCATCCTTCATTTCATCACCAAAATATTTTAATATATTCATGATAGGCGTAGGTATTGCACCACATAAAGCACATAAACAGCCTTTTTTCATTGTTACTAGGAGTTCATTTAATAGCTTTAATGGAATTTTAGCAGTTTTATTCTTTGCTTGATCAAACATTTCCTTACCACGGTAAGAACCAAGTCTACCTGGGAAGCATTTTCCACACGATTCTTCAGCTGTAAATTCGAATAAATGATGAATATATTCGACCATTGGAAAGTCTTTTGGAATGCTTACTATACTTGCGTGTCCCAACATGAAACCAGCAGCAGTAAATTCTTGAAAATCTAGATTTAATTTTTCCACCTCAGAAATTGGTATAACACCACCAAGTGGGCCACCAATTTGTAATGCTTTAATAGGTTCTTTAAAACCTCCACCAATATCATTTAAAACTTTTTTCATTGGAGTTCCCATTTCGACTTCATAAACACCAGGATTATTAAAAAAACTATCAAAACAAACTAATTTTGTACCTGCAGATTTTTTATTTCCAATTGCAGAAAATTTATCAGCTCCATTAATAAGTATACCAGTAGCAGCAGCTAAAGTTTCAACATTGTTAACAACTGTTGGTTTTTTATAAAGTCCTTCGGTAACAGGGAAGGGAGGTCTGACATCAACTTCTGCTCTTCTTCCTTCAATTGATGCAATTAAAGCAGTTTCTTCTCCACATATGTATGCTCCTTGTCCTATACAAATATTTAGATCAAAAGAAAAATTTGTTCCAAGAATATTTTCACCTAATAAACCTTCTTTTTTTAAAGAATTAATACATCCATTTATTGCTTCAATAGATTTTGGATATTCTCCTCTAATATACAAAACACCCTCGTTACTTCCAATAACATAACCACAGATGATCATTCCAAATAATACTTTTAGTGGCTGATCTTCTAATAAGTATCTATCAGAAAATGCACCAGAGTCTCCTTCATCAGCATTACAGATAACATATTTTTTTTCAGAGGGAGCTTTTTTACAAAAGTCCCATTTCATTCCAGCTGGAAAGCCAGCACCACCTCTACCTGTTAGGTTTGAATCTAATAGTGACTTTATAATTTCTTGTTTATCTGTATTGATAAATTTATTTAAAACATCTTTAAATTGATCTAAATTTGAAAGTTTATCATCCATTAAAAAACTAGTTGAAGCAAAACTTTTAGAGAAAAATTTTTCCTGTGCAATTTTTTCTCCTTTGATTATCTCATCAATTTTATCAATGTCATTGCCAGCATAGTTTTCACCATCATAGTGAAACGCTTTATTTTCATAACAGTGACCAAGACAAAACATTTCACCAACTTTGTCATCACCTAATTTTTCTTTTAATTTTTTCTTTAAGGGTTCTTGTGTTCCAGAACACATGCAAGCACTTCCGTTACAAACAAAGGCTTTTTTTGCTCTATGAGATGGTCTTAAAAATTCATAAAAACTTTCTGCACCATGAATAGTAGATACACCCATATGATATTCATTAGCTATTTCTTGAATGCCACTTGCATCTTTAGAGTTTAGCGATCTTTCAGAGATTTTCTCAAATAGATTTTTCTTTAAACCAATTCTACCTGATAAGTTACTTATATTTTTTGACACATTTTACCCTATTAAAATTTTTTTAATTTTTTATTATAATTCTCTCATTATTACTATAAATATTAAAGCTATCCTCTTTTACAAAACCAACTAATGTCATGTCAAACTTATTAGCCAAATCTATAGCGAGACTGGTTGGCGCACCTACACCAATTAAGACGCCTATATTCGCCATGAGAGCCTTTTGCACAAGATCAAAGTTTAGTCTTCCAGAGCAGGTTAGAAATTGAGAACTATTATCAAGTAAATTTTGTTTTAAAACGAATCCAATTAGTTTGTCTAAAGCATTATGTCGTCCTACATCTTCTTTTAAGGCAATAATTTCTCCATTCGCATTAAATAGCCCACTAGCATGAATGCCACCCGTCTTTGAAAATTCAGATTGGTTTTGTCTTAATATATCTGGAGATTTCATTATAATTTCATGAGATATTTTAGGAATAGATTTTAATATTTTATCTTTCTTAATAATTTCTAAAGATTCAAGAGATGTTTTCCCACACACCCCACAGGAGGAATTAGTCAAAAAATTTCTTTTAATCTTATCAATATCTATATTCTCAGAATTATTTATTGTAATAATAACTTTATTTTGTAATTTATATTGCCCAACAGCCTCACCACTAGCTTCAATATTTTCTATATGGCTAATTTTTTCAATTACTCTTTCATTAAAAAGAAAGCCAGTAATTAAATTCTCATCATCTCCAGGCGTTCTCATCGTAATAGATATAGTATTTTCTATCCAATTTTCTTTATCTTTATATTTGAGTATTATTTGAAGTGGTTCTTCAATAGATATTAGATCATTAACCTCTTTCGAGTTATTAGATCTAAATTTTATGACTTTATAATTAGAATTCATTTAGCTAGTATATTTAAACTGGCTAAATTTGAAACAACGAAAAGATTAGCTTTTCCAACTACTTGGGTAGTTTTTCTTTAATATGAAACGATTTAGAATAACCGCATAAACAATTATTATTATTGAACCAAAAATAATAGGGTTTAATAAAAAATCATATGAAACTGCACCAAGTATTATAACAATAGGATTTCCTCCTGCTGGTGGGTGTGTTACACCAAGCAGTATCATTACAAAAATACCAAGACCTACAGCAATAGCTACTTGTAAAAATTGATCAACTGGTAAAAATTTTAAAATTAATACACCAACTATAGATGTTACCAAGTGTCCAAAAAAAACATTTTTGGGTTGAGCAAAAGGGCTTTCTGGATATCCAAAAAGTAGAACCATAGAAGATCCAAATGATCCAGCTAAAAATAACCCATAGGGAGTTTCAAAACTTAAGAATGAAAGGGTACCAATTGTGATTATTGAAAATATTAAAGCATATAGAGCTCTGTTAAAGTTTTCTTTTATTGTATTTATCATATTCTTTTATTTATATTGTTAGCGTTGTTTTAAAGTTTTAGGGCTTTTGAAATAGTTTTAAAAGGAAGCAATAAACATTCTTTTCTAGAAATATTTTCTGGATTCATTATTTTTTTAAAATTTTTTAAATCTTTTATATTAATTTTTTTTAATTGGTCAAAATTTTTATCAAAGAAAAGTTCTGCATTTAAGACAAAATCTGAAATTTTTTCTATCGGAACTTGCATAACCCATCGCGAAAGTAAACTTACAGAAGCTTGACAGTAAACACATGATCTGCACTGATACCCCATATCTTGAACTATATTGTCTTTGACTATAAGGCTAATTTCCATTTCATCACCACATAATGGGTTTTTGTTCTTTGATTGATGTGTATGATTTTTAACCACTTTGTGGTTTTCGGTATTAGATGCGATTTCTAAAATTTCTAAGTCCATTATAATTCTTTAATTAAGAGATTAATGTTTTATATTTTGATTTATGGAACATAACAATATTTTAGCTGTTGTGCTAGCGGGCGGAAAGTCAAAAAGATTTGGCGAAGATAAAAACCAGACAAAACTTGGTGATAAAACATTGTTAGAGCACGTTTTATTAAAAATTAGCAATAGATATGAGGAGATACTTATTGTCTCAAGCCACAACATAGATACAAAAAAAATAAAAAATATAACAATAATTCCGGATTGTTTTGATGACTTTGGACCATTAGCAGGAGTTCTGAGTGCAATGAAATGGGTTAAAGAAAATCAAAAATCATACCAGTGGATTGCAACATTTCCATCAGACACACCTTTTTTTGAAACATCAATTATTGATGAATATCAAAAAAGAATTAAACTAAAAGATAGCTTGTTGTATTTTGTTAAATCAAACAACAAAAGACATAATATTTTTGGTTTATGGTCAGTTGAATTATTAAAACCACTTGAAAATGATTTGATTAATAATAATTTTAGAAAAGTAGAGGATTGGGCAAATAAAATAGGGGTAAAAACGATTGATATTGAGCCTAAAAAATTTGATCCTTTTTTTAATATAAATACCAAAGAAGATTTAGAAGAAGCAAAAAAAATACTAAAAAAAAATTAAAATGATTACTTATAAAGAAGCTAAGAAAATCTTAATAAAATCAAAGATAAAAATTAAAGATGAAATTATTAATTCATCAAAGTCATTAAATAGGATTAATGTATTGGATATCTATTCAGCTGTAAATTATCCAGCAGGAACTAATGCTGCATTTGATGGTTTTGCTATTAACTCAAAAGATACAAGCAGGCTAAATAAAAATAAATCACAAAACTTTAAGATTTTAAAAATTATATCTGCAGGAGATAATCCGTCATTAAAAAAAGTAAATAAATTCGAAGCTGCTGAGGTAATGACAGGTGCACTTATACCTAAATTTTTTGATACCATAATTCCAATTGAAAAAATTATTTTTAGTAATGATAAAAAATATATCTTAATTAATGAAAAAATAAGAAGCAACCAACACATTAGGTACGCTGGATCTGATTATAAAAAAAAAGATTTAATAATAAAAAAAGGCACGATAATTCAACCTTCTCATATATTATCTTTTAAAACATTAGGCATAATAAATATTAAAGTTAAAAAAAAGCCTAATATATTATTTTTTTCAACAGGAAATGAAATTTCCAATAAAAAACATATTGCTAATTGGAAAGTTAGAAACTCTAATAGTTATTATATAAAATCCCTATCTAATAATTTTCTATTTAACTTTATAGATGGTGGTGTTTTAAGGGATAAAGACGAGAATCTTTTTAAAAAAAAAATAGAAAAATGTTTTAAATCAAAAATAGATATTATAGTTACATCGGGTGCCGTATCTGCTGGAAAATATGATTTTGTTCCTTTTGTAATTAAAAAATTTAATTTATCTAACTTTTTTAAAGGTGTTTTTATTAGACCTGGTAAACCAATATTATTTGCTAAGTTTAATAAAATAGAAAAAGCTATCTTTGGACTACCAGGCAATCCTATATCCTCATCCGCTTGCTTTAGATTTTTTGTTTATCCTTATTTACTTAACATTTTAGGGGTTAAGACTGAAAAACCATTTAAAGCTAAATTAAAAAATAAGTATTCTAAAAATAAAAAGATTATTAGATTTTTAAAAGCAAAATTAACTTCAACTAATGATGGAAAAATAGAATTACAGGTTTTAAAAGGTCAAGAATCTTTCAAAATTAAATCATTTGTAGAATCAAATGTATGGGGTTTATTCAAGGATGGACAATCTTCCTTTAAAAAAGGAGATTTAATTGATTGTTATTCTCCAATTGGATCAAATATTAATATTTTTAAATAGAATTCATTTTTATTGTAGTACTAAATAATAACTATTAAATAATCACTTATGATCGAGTTAAAAAATGAAAAAATTGCAATCCCTGTTGTCTTATTAGCTGGTTTGATATGGTCTTTTGGTCCTTTAGTTGTTAGGTATATGAATGAGCCTAATTTAGTACCATGGCAATATATTTTTGCACGGGGATTAACAATTTTTTTAATCTTAAATCTATATCTTTTTTTTGAAGAAGGAAAAGATTTTTACAAAAATTACTTAAAGATAGGAGTGTCAGGCATTATTGGTGGTACTGGTCTTGGTATAGCGATGATAACTTTTATTTATTCTATCACTAATACTAGCGCAGCTGTTACCTTGTTATGCCTCGCTGCTATGCCTTTTTTTACAGCATTACTAGGTTTTTTATTTTTAAAAGAAAATATTTCTCTTAATGTTTGGATAGCTATATTTATTGCAACAGTTGGAATAATAATAATAGCGTTAGGAAATACTGAAAAAGGTTCTTTATTAGGTCTTATATTTGGAATGATTTCCTCAATTGGTTTCTCTATCTTTTCAGTTACTTTAAGATGGAAAAAAGAAACACCAAAATTTACAACAGTAGCATTTGCTGGTTTATTCTGTTTAGTTGTCGCTACAATAGTTATTTTAAATAAAGACATGTCATTTCTATCTTCAAGTTATAATGGAGCTTTATTTTCTGTGCATGGAACTCTAGTTTGTATGGGTTTAATTTTATATTCTATTGGATCAAAAGCTATACCTGCCGCAGAACTTACACTACTTTCATTAACAGAAGTGATAGGTGGAATTTTTTGGGTTTGGATACCTATTTTAGGAATAAATGAAATACCTTCTACAAATACAATAATAGGTGGATTCTTTCTTTTTATGTCTATCATTTATTATAGTCTTACAATTAAAACTAATAGACGGTTTATTGCTCTTAATTAATTAAAATGGAAAGACCTGATTTTTTTACATTAAAAAATGGTGATAAGGCAAAACTACCTTTTACAGACCAAGAATATCAAAGAAGATTAACTAATTTAAGAACTGTAATGAGTAAAAATAATCTTGATATGATTATTCTAACTTCAATGCACAATATTGCTTATTATACTGGGTTTATTTATTGTTCTTTTGGCAGACCTTATGGATGTATTATAACAGCCAATAAAATTTCAACAATTTCTGCAAACATAGATGCAAGCCAACCTTGGCGGAGATCTCATAGTGATAATATAATTTATACAGATTGGAAAAGAGATAATTATTTAAAAGCAATAGTTGCAATTATAGGAAGAGACGAACCTCCTAAAAATATTGGTATTGAAAACGATCATGTAACTTTAGATGTAAAAGAAAAGCTTACGTCTATTTTTACTTTTTCAGTTTTTAGTGATGTTTCTAAAGATTTAATGCAACTGAGGATGATAAAATCTGATGAAGAAATAGAAATTATCAAAAATGGTGCGAGAATTGCCGATCTTGGGGGTGAGGAAATAAAAAAACATATTAAAGTAGGAGAAAGTGAGCTTGAAATTGCAATAGCAGGTAGAGATAAAATGGAGCGTGAAATTGCAAAAACCTACCCTGATGCTGAATATATGGATACCTGGGTTTGGTTTCAGTCAGGGTTAAACACAGATGGCGCACATAACCCAAAAACTAATAGAAAATTAGAATCAGGAGATATTCTTTCTTTAAATACCTTTCCTATGATTTCAGGATACTACACAGCTCTTGAGAGAACTCTTTTTGTAGATAAAATTGATGACAATTCTTTAAAAGCGTGGGAAGCAAATGTTAAGGTTCATAAAAGAGGACTAGAGTTAATTAAGCCAGGTGTAAAATGTTCAGCTATCTGTCATGAGTTGAACGAGTTATTTGCTGAGCTTGGTTATCTTCATTACCGAACATTTGGTTATGGTCATTCATTTGGTGTCTTATCTCATTTCTATGGAAGAGAAGCTGGATTAGAATTACGAGAGGACATAGATACTGTCTTAGAAGAGAATATGGTTGTTTCTATGGAGCCTATGATCATGATACCTGATGGAAAACTAGGAGCCGGTGGATATAGAGAACATGATATCCTTGTTATAGGAAAAGATAATGCTGAAAACATTACTAAGTTTCCTTTTGGTCCAGAACATAATATTATTAAATCATAAAATATGAGTGAAAAAAAAACTATAGTTAATAGTTGGAATGAGTGGGATCCTTTAAAACATGTAATTGTTGGTAAGGCTGATGGTACTTGTATTCCAGCACCAGAGCCAGCTTTGGATGCTAAGGTTCCAGAAGATTCTGATATGCGTGGCCAGTTTGGACCAAGAACAAAAGATACAGTTGATAAAGCAAATCAGTTGTTAGACGATTTTTCAAACATGTTAATTAAAAGAGGTATTAAAGTAGATAGACCAGATCCAATAGATTTTAATAAAAAAACATCAACTCCAGATTGGAAAGCAGACACAATGTTTGGCTGTATGCCACCAAGAGATGTTTTATTAACTGTTGGAAGTGAAATTTTAGAAGCAACAATGAGTTATAGATGTAGATGGTTCGAATATCTATGTTACAGACCTTTATTGAAAAAATATTATGATGAAGATCCTAATATGAGACATGAGGCTGCTCCTAAACCAAGATTAACTGATGCAGATTACAGAAAAGATTATTTATCAGATAAAATTGGAATTCAAAAAAGATTAGAATGGACTGAAGATAAGTTTTTTGTAACAACAGAAGAGGAACCTTTATTTGATGCTGCAGATGTTTTAAGATTTGGTAAAGATTTAGTAGTTCAACATGGTTTTACAACCAATCTTAAGGGGATTGATTGGCTTAAAAGACATTACAAAGATCATAGAGTTCATGCTGTTAATTTTCCAGGTGACCCATACCCAATTCATATCGATGCAACATTTACACCAATTAAAGAGGGATTAATAATTAATAATCCACAAAGAAGACTACCAAAAGAGCAAAGAAAATTATTTGAAAACAACGGATGGGAAATTATTGATAGCGCACAACCAGCTCATAATGAACCACCTGCACTTTGTTATTCGTCAACATGGCTATCAATGAATGTATTAGTTCTTGATCCTAAAACTGTGTGTGTTGAAAAAAGTGAAGTATATCAAGCAGAACAATTAGATAAACTAGGTATGGAAGTTATACCAGTAGACATGAGAGATGCTTATGCATTTGGAGGTGGACTTCATTGTTGTACTGCAGATGTTTACCGTGAAGGTGAATTGAAAGATTATTTTCCAAAACAATAAATATGGAAAAAATTAAAACAAAAAGAGAGAGAGTAAAATTTGCTTCAGATAATGTTGCAGGTGCTTGTCCTGAAGTATTAGATGCAATTTTAAAAGCTAATGATGGAGATAGAGCTCCCTATGGTGATGATGAAATTTCAAAAAATTTACAAGATAAATTTTCAGAAATATTTGAAAAAGAGGTAATTGTTTTTCCAACATCTTCTGGAACTGCGGCTAATGCACTAGCTTTATCTACGATGACACCATCTTTTGGAAACATCTATTGTCACAAACTTTCACATATTAATGTAGATGAATGTGGAGCACCTGAATTTTACACTGGGGGAGCAAAATTAGTAAATCTTAACGGAGTTAATGGAAAAATTACAGCTGAGGAGCTCAATAAATCAATTAGTGGAAAGGGCGTTGTTCATCACACTCAACCTTCATCAGTAAGCATTACACAACTTTGTGAAACAGGTGAAGCTTATGAATTAGACGAAATAAAAAAAGTATCAGAAATTGCTCATAATCATAAACTTAATATGCATATGGATGGAGCTAGGTTTGCTAATGCTTTAGTTTCATTAGATTGTAGCCCTGCAGAAATGACTTGGAAATCTGGTATTGATGTACTTTCTTTTGGAGCAACTAAAAATGGATGTTTAGCAGCAGAAGCTATTATTTTTTTCAAACCAGAGTTAGTTGGTAACTTACCTTTTTTAATGAAAAGAGCGGGGCATTTACTCTCAAAAATGAGTTTTGTATCAGCGCAATTAGATGCCTATATCACAAATGAAGTTTGGCTAAGAAATGCAAAACATGCAAACGCTATGGGTAAAAAATTAAGTCAAGGTTTAGACCAACACAAAAATATTGAACTAGCTTATCCCACTGATGCAAATGAAATATTTGTAAAGATACCAAAAGATATAATTGATCAATTAAATTCAGAAGGATATACAATTAATGATGATGAGTGGGATGGTAAAGCAGTTAGATTAGTTACTGCATGGAATACCAATCTATCTGATATTGAGACTTTTTTAAATTTTATTAAGTAATGCCTAGAAAACCTAACTACAAAGATTTATTAAAAAAATTTAAAAAAAGAAATATTAAAAATCCAGAAAGAATAGCAACAGCCTATGTTAAAGGATTAACCGCAGGATCCAAAAAAAAGGCTGCTAAAAATTTAGCAGGGATTATAGATTAAAGAAAAAAAGACCTATAATCGCTGATATCTAACTAGCGACTATTCCACACCTAGATACCAAATTTATGATTTAGTAGAGTTTATTATGGCTACATTAGATGGAATTATTGAACCAATATATTTTTTGATTACCTCAATAACATTTATATTATTAAGTATAATCCAATATAAAAAATTTGGAAAAACTAGGGAAACAAAATATCTTGCAGGTTTGTCAGTTTTTTTCTTATGTAGTTACATTGCTATAATTTTAAAAAATTAGAAATGATCAAATTTATTCTGCCAGCTATAATTGTTCTCTTCATTGTAGTATTCTGGGAAAAAATTACTGAAATAGTTTACAAAAAATTTAATATTAGACTGAATTATATTATTGTGAGTGCTGTCTTAATAACTATTGCTATAATAATTTTATTAGTTAATTATTTTTAAATTCAATAATTTTATTGGCTAATTAACCCTCATTCCATCACCTAGACACCTGATTAGGGGTTTGGTAGGGTCTGGGTTCATGAAAAAACTTTTTGGGATCATTGTTCTGGGTTATAGGATTATCTAGGATACACTGACAACAAACTGACAACATTTCCGAGTGAGAACAAAATGTTCTCTTACTTAACTTGGGTTCTCTTTCAAAAAGTTAATGTAATCAACAACTTCTTGAAACTTTTCATCAGGAATATCTTTATATGAGTTGCCAAACTTCTCTTTGACACAAAGAGCAACATGAGCGTAGGGGTTTCTTCCTTTAGGGTGATTTGGATGATTTGGTAACTGACCAAGTAAATAGTCTCCAGCTTCCTGTATCATTTTCCACAGTTTACTTGCGTTTTCTTTGTCCATCAAAGTGAGATTAATCCCTAAAGTTTACAAACTCTATTGGAAGACCAATATCAATAGCTTCTATTGCAGATATTGCTTCTTGAAGATCATCCCTTTTTTTTCCTTCAGCTCTTAATTCATCTCCTTGAATTTTAATTTGAATTTTAAGTTTTAGTTTTTTTATATCAGTTATAATTTTTTTTGCATTTTCTTGGCTAATACCTTCCACTAATTCACTGACTTGCCTGATGGTTGCACCTGTGGCACTTTCTGAATTTTTAATAGTTATTACTCTTGGGTCTACTTTTCTTCTTATAAGATGAATTTGTAGCAATTCATTTACTTGTTTTAATTTTAATTCATCTGGTGCTAGTGTAGTGATTGTCTTATCTTTTCTTTCAATTGAAATATTAAGTCCTTTAAAATCATATCGGTTACCAATTTCTCTTAGACAATTAGCAAGAGCGTTATCAAATTCTTGAAAATTAATTTTACTTATTACATCAAATGAAGGCATAATTTTTTAATATTTTAGCACAATTAGTAATTATATAATTATTAAATTTATTTATTTAATAAGTTTTAGCAAAGTAATTAAATGACCTGCACATAAAACTACGTAAAACATGTTCATTTAAAGTAACTCTTTTTATATACACAAAGAATTAAGCTAAGGACCATGCACATACTTCTTGGTTTATCTAATAATTTGACTTTTAAAAATTTTATACCATATCTAGGTATTTATGCTATAATTGAAAATAATATAAAATTAAAATAACTTTATAAAAATACCATTTTTTTTTCTTTGAACAAATCAAAAACTTTTTGTTAAATCATGAAAAATATTAACCATGTTTAGAAAACTTAAAAAAAAGTATTATAAATTAAGGAATTTATATTACGGAAAAATTACTTTTGATTTTGAAAATAAACCTAAAAGATGGGAGTTAATTAATAAAATTATTAAAAATAATAACTACTCAAGTTACCTCGAAGTAGGATGTTTTAATAATGAATGTTTTGATAAAATAAATATCAAAAATAAAATTGGAGTAGACCCACAGAAAGGTGGAACAGTAAGAAAAACTAGTGATGAGTTTTTTGAAAATAATCTAGAAAAATTTGATATTATTTTCTTAGACGGCTTGCATGAATATCAGCAAATCAAAAAAGATATTTTAAACTCAATTAAATTTTTGAATAAGGGCGGAACTATTTTGTGCCATGATTCTCTTCCTGAGGAATATTCAGACCAAACAGTTCCCTATTCATTGGAGATTTGGTCGGGAGATGTTTGGAAAGCCATTGTTGAATTTAGAACGTCGAAAGATCTTGATATTTCTGTTTGTACTATAGATAGAGGAGTTTCTGTAATAAAAGTAAGAGCAAATAATGATTTGCTAAGTCTTAAAAAATCAAATTATAAAGATTTAAATTTTAAATTTTATTTAAAAAACTATTCACATATTATGAATACTAAAGATTTCAATGAGTGCGTTAACTTTGCAAAAGATAATTAATACATCAATTTCTGTAACGAATTCCTAAAATATTTACCATCTAATAAATAAAAAATAAATTTTTGATATATTTTAACCAAAGAAATTAAAAAATTTATTGATAGCTCTATAGAAATTATATGCTCTTTTTGATGTATATTTTATTTGTCTAAAAAATTGATCTTCAGTCTTTGACATATGGTTATAAGTTTTTTTGGAACCATAAACTTTTCCATTATAAAAGCTTATATCATTGTAAAACCTAATATCATAATCTCTTATATTTTTTTCAATATACTTATCAACATCGATAATTCTTTTTACATGCTCGTTCAAAAAATTTTTATCTTTTAAAAAAATAGCTACATAATCATTCCAAACATCATCTTCTTTTTTACCTGTAAACGACTCTATTAAAATTGAATTTTGATAACCAGAATAATTGGCCCATTTTATTAATGCATTTCCTAAATCGGGATAAAATCTATAACAGTCAACTGGATGTAAATGGTATGGTCCATTAGAAGGGGCATTTAAATAAAATAATCCGTTAGGTTTTAAGACTCTCAAAATTTCGTTAAAAACCAACCAAAACATTTCACTATGCTCAAAGCAGCTTGTAGATAAAATTACATCAATTGATGCGTCATCTAATGGAATTTTGTAGGGATCCTTCATAACTACATCAACATTTTTGCCACCTACAAGATCCATGCCTATGTACTGATGATTGTCTTTAAAAATGTCTTTTACACTTCCATTTACATCAAGAGCTCCTAAATCTAAAATTTTGAGATTATTTTTATTTGATAAATAAACTTTGTGAAAATTTTTCGCATATTTTATTGCTGTATCATGCATAATCGATATTCTATTCTAGGTTTTATAAAATGTGTTAATTAAATATTTAATTTTTATTAATTAATGTTATCAAGAATTTCTAGAATTGGCTATTTGATTTATTTCTAAGTTCTCGTAAGTTGTTATTTATATGGAAAATCTGATTAAAAAATTAGAAGAGCAGATAGCTTTTCTCCAACACGAAATCTCTCAGATGAGTGATGAACTATATTCTCAACAAAAAGAAGTAACAGTTTTAAAAAAACAAATATCAAATTTTGAAAAAAGAATTAATGAGCTTGAGAGTGGCAATGAAACAAGCATTATTATAGAAGATAAAAAACCTCCACATTATTAAATTTATTATTAATTCATGACAGAAAAATATGATGTTATAATAATAGGTGCAGGTGCAGCGGGTATGATGAGCGCTATAGAAGCTGGTAAGCGTGGAAGAAAAGTATTTTTGGTAGATCATGCAAAAAAAATAGGTGAAAAAATTCGCATATCTGGTGGAGGAAGATGTAATTTTACAAATATTCATACCCACCCTAATAAATTTATTTCAAACAACCCTAAATTCGTAATATCTGCATTAAAACAATATACTCAAAATGATTTTATAGATTTAATAAAAAAACATAATATTAGATTTCATGAAAAAAAATTAGGCCAACTTTTTTGTGATGAGAGTGCTCAGCAAATCATTGATATGTTACTTTTAGAATGTAAGATGGCAAACGTAATCTTAAAAAAAGATACAATAATTTCAGATATTGATAAACAAGAAGATAAATATTTTATTACTATTGGGTCTGATAAATATTTTTGTAATTCATTGATTATTGCTACGGGTGGTTTGTCCATTCCTAAAATTGGAGCAAGTAAATTTGGCTATGACATTGCTCAAAAATTCAATTTAAAAGTTACTCAAACTCTTCCAGCACTAGTTCCTTTAACTTTCAGTGAAAAAATACTTGCTATATGTAAAGAGCTTACAGGATTGTCAATTGAGGCAGTTGTATCATTTAAAAAGACCTTCTTTGAAGAAGGGATGTTGTTTACTCACAGAGGCTTAAGTGGGCCTTCTATATTACAAATTTCTTCTTATTGGAAATTGGGAGAAGATATTAAGATTAATCTTTCACCTAAACTTAACATTTTTAAATTTCTAAGTGATAGAAAAAACTCTAATCCTAAACAAGATATAAATATTATAATCTCTGAAATTCTTCCTAAGAGGCTAGCTTATATTATCTGTAATGAAAATAATGTCAGTGGGAATATATGTGAACTATCTAATAAGCTATTAAACCAATTAAGTAACTCTATAAATGCTTGGGCTATAAATCCAACAGGGTCAGAGGGTTATAGAACAGCAGAGGTTACTCTTGGAGGTATAGATACAGATGAAATTTCTTCTAAAACAATGATGTCCAAGAAACATCCTGGTCTATTTTTTATTGGCGAGGTCGTGGATGTCACTGGTCACCTGGGTGGTTATAATTTTCAATGGGCATGGTCCTCTGGTTATGTGGCAGGCCGATATGCTTAAAGATTAGTTTTTCCTTGAACATTTTCAGTTTTTACTGGGTCTTCAATAGGTTCTGTTGTTGGGTTTAATTCAATTCCAGCAGGTGTTATGGTTGAAGGCATAGCAACGAATTGAGAATCAGGATTTTCTACTGTGTCTCTAATCTTCATTCTATAAATGCCAAATACCCCAATTAGAGCATGAAAGAAAAGCAAGAATATAAAAAAACCATTTGAACCAACTATATTCATAAAGATCGAACAAAGAAATGGACCACCCATTGCACCTAAGCCAAACGTAAACTGTATACCAGCTCCAGCAGCTACAAATTTTTCTTTTGGTATATAATCATTAGTATGAGCACAAATTAAAGAAAACATGGGTAAGCTACAAATAGAAAAACAAATTAAAAAAATAAAAAACCATATTTTATTTGTAGCGAGAGCACCTGGTAAATACATTTGCCCTGATGATATAATAGCAAGCATAGCAAAAATACTTGCACCAAAAGTTGAAATCACTATCACTTTCCTTCTGTCATATTTATCAGAAAGTTTTCCAATAGGGTATTGTGAAATAGCACCAGAAATTGCTAGTATAAACGTTACAAGAGATATCTGGAATATAGTAAAATTCATCGATGCTGCATAAACTGCTAATAATGTGAATAGCGCTGATTGAATAGTTCCATAAAAAAATGCACTTACTACTCCAAAAGGTGAAGTTTCATAAAGATCTTGTAAAGGCATACCCTTAATCTTTTTAAATGTAGGTGGTTTTTTTTTAGTTAATAAAATTGGTATAAGAGCAATAGATGTAATGATTGAAATTAATATAAAAGGTTCATAATTTATAGGATTGCTAAAATTTAATAAAAACATTCCTATACCCATTGAGCCATATAAAATGACCATATAGACAGACAAAATACTTCCTCTATTTTTATTGCTTGATCTATCATTCAACCAACTTTCAGCAACAGTATAAATACAAACCATACTTATTCCCGTTAAGACTCTTAGAATAAACCAGATATAAGGATTAATAAAAATGGAGTGAACCAAGATAACTAAAGAAGCTAAAGATGCAAAAGCTGCAAAAACTCTAATATGACCAACTCTAGATATAAGACTAGTAATTGTTGATGTGCCAATGAAATATCCAACAAAATACCCTGACATCATAAAACCTGTGGCCGCTAGACTAAATTCTTCTTGTACAGCTCTAACACCTAAGAGTGAGCTTTGATATCCATACGCCATCATCAAGAAGCCCATACCTAAAAACAATGCCCAAGAATTTTTTAAAACTTTATTCATAAAATTGACCGTGCATATTTGTGATCTACTTGTAAATCAAGTCTTTATTATGATGATCTATGAATTTTTTAATTTAATAAATGAGTGAATTGCAATGGCAGTAATAATGACAGCTCCACCCTGCATAGTTTCAAGACTAGGTTGTTCCTTAATAATTAGCCATACCCAGATAGGTCCAATAATTGTCTCTAATAGGAAGAATAAGTTTACTTCAGCAGCAGGTATAAACCTAGGGGCTATAGTCACTAATACAAAGGGTATAGCAACACACATAATACACATTAGCGGAACTATAATTAAGTCACTATCCATCAATGCAAAACTTTCAATAAACAGTAGAGCAAACATTGCTACAATCAACTTTCCAACAACCGCTGCAGGAATTAGGTTCTTATCCTTTGCAGATCTAATAGTAACTGCACCAACAGCCAAACCTAAAGCAGTTATTAAGCCTAATATATCTCCAAAAAAGTTACCTAATTGTATTGAATTGTAGAATATATAAATAGCAGCTGTAAAAGTTACAAATATTGTAATCCATGTTTTTATATCAGGTAATTCTTTTAAAAATATTGCTCCAAGTATTGCAGATAACATAGGAGCCATTGCAATCATAACTAATGTGTTTGCAACATTAGTATTTTGTATCGAAACAACGAAAGTAATATTGGTCACAGAAAAAGTACCAATATAAAGTAAACCATGATAGCCGCTTGAAAAAAGCATTTTAAAGAAATTTAATTTATAAATTAATAACATTCCAAAAAATACAGTGATGAAAGGAATAAGACCTCGATAAAAAACAAGCCCCCAGGTATCAACATTAGAAAGCCTTATAAATAAACTATCAGGCGTAATAAACATTACTGCAACAAATGCGAGTAAAGAACCTTTTTGTTGTTCAGATAAATTGTTCAAGCCCTTAATCCTTTCCAAAATACTTTTGCAAGATTAATATTTGTAAGGTCATAAAAAGATTTTAATCCAGTAGGAGAAGTTACATTAATATCTCCATTTAATTTTTGATCAATAAAATCAATCCCAGAAAAGTAGATATCATTTTTTTTAAGATTTTTGCCAATTAAATTTGAAATTTTATTTTCTGTTTTTGTTAATTTTACAGAAATAGGTATGGCTCCTTTACTCATGTTACTTAAAAAAGATCCTTTCTTTGGAACTCTAGAGATGGCTCCACAAACTTTACCATTAATTATAAAAACTCTTTTATCTCCAAACTTAATTTTAGGTAAAAACTTTTGGCACATAATATGCCCATGTTTTTTTATAAAGCTTGTAATTAATTTAGTATTTATTTTATTTTGAAATAAGTGAATATCATTTCCACTAAAGCTGTGAATAGGTTTTATAATCATTTTTCTGTTTTTTGAAAAGAATTTATTAATTTCATTAATATCTTTTGTGAAAATTGTATCTGGCATATATTTTTGAAAAAATGTTGAATATAGTTTTTCAGAGATATTTCTAATAGATGTTGGGTTATTAATAATTTTAACTTTATTCTTTATTTTATCTAAAATGTAAGTTGTTGAAATGTATTCTAAATTAAAAGGAGGATCTTGACGTATCAAAATATACTTACATTGTGTAAGTTCTAGTTTCTGCTGATTTAATATTTTAAAAAAACGTTTATTTGAATAATTAAACTCTACATAATATCCGTTAGCTACGACCTTATCGTTGATTATTGATAGGTCTTTTGGTTCGTAATAAAAAATTTTGTATTTTAATCTTTGTGCTTCAATGGCTAGAAATATACTAGTATCAGTTAGAGGTTTTAATTTTGAAGGGTGATTACCTTGAATTGCAACTATCCTATTTGTCATATAAATCGTTTAAATTTTCATTCTTAGAAAATTTATCTATCATATGATCTGCGTTTGTTGTCTTTTTATCAATCAGTTTATCTAGATGATTTAAAAACTTAGCCTCATTATCATTAGATTTACTCAAAATATCTCTGTTTAATAATCCTTTTCTAGAAATACCAAGGAGCAAGGATGACCAATGTAATAGATCTTTTCCCATCAACTCAGTGTTAAAACCTTTTTTAGGTGCTTCTAGGTACGCATTAATTATTTTATTTTTATCCCACTTAGAAACCAATTCGTAAGCCTCATCTAAGTTACCATATAAAATTCCAGTATTAAAAGCAGGTCCAGAACATAAACAGTCCCAGCCACAAGTATCCATTGATCTTAATTCTATATATTTCTTAAGTCTATTTTCTGTAAAAATTGTGCTTAGGTGAGTGGTTAAATCGTCTTCAGTCGGAAGCCTGTTCTTAATTTCACTAATTTTCCCATTCATGAAATCAGAAAATGAATAAGCACTTCCTGATAAGTATTCTTTTTCGTTTTGAATAAATAATAAAGGAAAGTTTATTGAAAAATCTGCATATTTTTCAAAATCCATATTATCAAAAAATACTTCAGGTAAACCCCCTCTAGATGTTTCTTGCCAAACTTTAGATCGATAAGAGCTGTAACCACTATTTTTCTTTTCAACAATTGAAGAATTTGCAAATAGTGCAATAGATATAGGAACTATAGAATTTATTATCTTAAACTTTTTAATAAAATCTTTTTCAGAATCATAATCTAAATTAAGTTGTGTACCACAAGTCCTATACATCATGTCTAAGCTTAAAGAACCACCATTAGGCATATCTTTAGTCATTACTTGATATCTTTGTTTTGGATTATTAGGAACTTCACTAAGGCTTGAAATAGGATCAAAACCAGCACTAATAATTTTTAAATTTAATTTTTTAGTTACTTGTTGTAACTCAAATAAGTAATCATGAGATTCAGCACAAGCCTCATGAATATTATTTAATTTATCTCCCGATAATTCAATTTGATTTCCAGGTTCTAGGGTGATGCTTTTTCCTTGCTTCTGCAACCCAATAATATTTTCTTTTTCCATTATTGACTTCCATCCAAACTCACTTAGTAGTGAAAACATTTTAAGGATAGTAGGGTAGTCTACTCTTTTGTTTGTTTTTTCATCAAATAAAAATTTTTCATGCTCAATACCAATTTTAAAATCTTTAATATCTTTAATTCCAGATTCAAAATATTTGATTATGTGTTTTTTGTGAGTGATCATTGATTTATATATAAGGGTTTAATGTTCATTTTAAAGTCTTTATGTTCAGACTTTCTTTATGAGAATTATATGATGGTTAATTTAGTTATTCGAAGCAGTACTTAGCAATGATAATTGAGTAATTTTATCATCACCCAGCTCGTCTATAGGTTTAACAGGGTATTCACCTGTAAAATAATGATCTGTTAATTGAGGATACGTGTCATTACGTTTTTCAAATCCTATTGCTCTATACAAACCCTCAAGCGATAAAAAATCCAAAGATTTAGCACCTATATATTCACAAATTTCTTCATTTGTTTTGTTTGCCGCAAGAAGCTCTTTTTTAGTTGGTGTATCCACTCCATAAAAGTCTGGATATCTAATTTCTGGACAGGCAATTTTAACATGAACCTCTTTTGCACCAGCGTCATAAAGCATTTTAACAATTTTATGTGAAGTTGTTCCTCTAACTAAAGAGTTGTCTATCAAAATAATTCTTTTATCTTTAATTGTAGATTGATTAGCATTTAATTTTAATTTAACCCCCAAACTTCTAATCTTTTGACTGGGTTCTATAAAAGTTCTTCCAACATAATGATTTCTAATTAAACCTAATTCAAAATTAATTTTTAAGTGTTGAGCAAATCCAAGTGCTGCAGCATTTCCTGAGTTTGGTACAGGAACTACTATATCTGCATCAATTTTATTTTCTTTAGCAAGTTCTATTCCAAAGTTTTTTCTATGCTCATAAGCCGATTTTCCATCTAATAAACTATCTGGTCTTGCAAAGTAAATATATTCAAAGACACAAGGTCTAACTTTTCTTGCAGGGAAAGGTTTAAAGCTTTTTAACTCATTGTTTTCAATCAAAACAATTTCGCCGTTCTCTACGTCTCTTACGTACTTAGCCCCTATAATATCTAGTGCGCATGTTTCAGATGCCAAAACGTAACTGTCTTTTATTTTACCAATAATTAAAGGCCGTATTCCATATGGGTCCCTAACACCTATTAACGTACTTTGTGTAAGCATAACCAGTGCGTAGCCACCTTGTATTTGAAATATTGCATCAATAACCTTATCAACTGTGTTGTTTCTTTTTGATTTTGCAATTAATTGAACAATTGTTTCAGTATCTGATGTTGTGTAAAAAATTGCACCGTCTTCAACTAACTTATTTCTAAGTGTAACAGAATTAGTTAAATTTCCATTATGTGCAACGCCAATACCACCTGCATTAGTATCTGCAAAGAAAGGCTGGATATTTCTTAAGGTATTTTCACCAGTAGTACTATACCTGTTATGACCAATAGCATATTTCCCAAGTAAATTTTTTAATACTTTTTCTTTGTTAAAGTTATCTCCAACCAAACCAAATCTTTTTTCTGAATGATATTTTTTCCCATCAAATGATACAATCCCACAACCTTCCTGACCTCTATGCTGAAGTGCATGAAGACCTAAAGCAGTTAGGGCAGCAGCATCATTACTATTGCTTATACCAAATACACCGCATTCCTCTTTAAGTTTTGGATTAAAGTTCTTCAATTTTTTCTTTAGAAATCTTGATAGTTTTTTTCATTTGGGAACTCTTTCAACAAATAATTACTACCTTTTTCTATGTATGGAAAGGTGTATGATTTATCAGTATTAATTGGCCATTTACTATAATTATACACAATATCTATAGCTGAAAATAAACAAATACAGATTACATAACTTCGAATAAATCCAAAAAATAAGCCAAATAAGGAATTGAGTCTTCCTAATCCCACAAATTTTACTGTTTTACTAATAGCCTTGTTCGCAATTAGAATAATAAAGACCACTAAAACAAAAATAGTTATACTAAGTGCAATATCTAAGACATATTCACTATCAATTATATTTTTAAAATAAGGCTTAGCTTTTGGAAAAAGAATTAAAGTTACAACATAAGCTAACAACCACTTTGAAGCTGACAATAAACTTAAAACAAAACCTTTACTGTAACACTTGATGACTGAAAAAAATGTAATGATTAAAAATATTAGATCTATTAAAGAGACTGCTTGATAAAAATCTATTAAAGCATCAAGCATAATGACTTTATTTTCCGAATGGTTTACTTATTAAAATAAGAGAAGGCAGTAAAGTTAATACTGAAATCATTGCTAGTAGCATTGCTAAACCAGTAAATATACCAAAGTAAATTGTTGGTATAAATTTAGAAAAAACAAGAATTGAAAAACCAAAGACAATAGTTATTGAAGTATTTAATATTGCAACACCTACTGTTGCGTGACAAACTTTTAGTGTTTTATTATACTCTTTATTTTTTAAGAACTCTTCTTTAAATCTATAAATGTAGTGAATACTATTATCTACTGCTATCCCGATAGTAATAGCAGCAATAGTAATAGTCATCATATCAAGTGGTATCCCAAGCAGACCAATAATTCCCAAAATAAAGAAAGCTGCAATAAAATTAGGAACAACACCAATAAGAGACAGTTTAAAATTTCTAAATAAAATCATAAACATAGCAAAAATTCCAACCATAACCAAACCCAATGTTAATATTTGAGATTTAAAAAGACTTTGGAGTAAATTATTAAATAAGATTAAAACACCAGCTAGTTTAAACTCTTCCTTGTTAAGTTTTAATTTATTCTCAAGGTCATAATTTATTTGGTTTATTAAATCATTTCTTCTTAAACCATCCTGTGAGTCAATAATTCTAAGACTTATCCTAGCTTCATTATCTTTTATGGATATATAGGGATCTATAATATCTTTTTTTATACTTTCTGGAATTTTTGAATAAAGAACACCCATTTCTAAGGTTCCAAGTGGTTTGTTGTTATTTAACTGTGTAGCAACTTCAATGATTGAGCTAAATGATAAAACTTTTCCAACCGCAGGAAGATTATCTAAATAATTATGAACATTTTGAATTTTTTCAATTTTATCTTTAGTAAACCAGTATTTTTCATCATCTTTACCAACTTCATCATCCCAGCTTTCAAACTCATCATCTTCGGTAGACTCAACAGCGACATTCTTCGGAAATTTTAATATAACTTCTAAAGGTGTAGTGCCACCTAGTTTTTTATCAATAAGTTTCATGCCTTTATAAATCTCAGTATTTTTATTAAAATAATTTATAAAACTGTTTTCAACTTCAAGCTTGCTTATACCAACAACGCTTAAGGCAACAACCAAACCTGTTACTAAAAAAATTAAACTTTTATTATTAATAGAAATTTTACCAAAAAAAGAAGTAATTTTAGAATCTGTATCTTCTTTAACTTTCACTTTATTGTTAGACATAAAGCTCAGTAGAGTAGGGAGCAAGGTAAATGTAATGATAAAAGAAGTTATTAACCCTAAAGTCATCATCCACCCAAAATCAATAATAGGCTTGATGCCACTAAATACCAAAGATAAAAAAGCACATATAGTTGTAAGAACTGTGTAAATGATCGGCCAAAACATCTTGCTAGTTGTCATTGTAATAATTTTTAAATTATCTAAATTTGGAAAATCTTCTCTTAATTGTAGAAACCGTGTACTCATATGAATATTCATTGCCATAGTTAGAATTAACATTAGAGCAATAAAGTTTGAAGATATAACAGTAACCTTCCAACCTAAAAGACCAAGTAGACCCGTCATAATTAAAACTGAAAAAAAGCAACTACTAATTGGAACAATAATCCAAATTAGCTTTCTAAATATAAACCACAGAGTAGCGATAATAAATAAAAGAACTCCTAAACCAAAAACAATAATATCACTTTTAATAAATGACATCATATCATCTGTTATCATTGGAATACCTCCTAAGTATATTTTACCAGCATCTCCATAGTTTTTAATGACCTCTCTTATTTGAGTGATATTTTCATGATTTTTCTTTTTTAAATTATTTTTATAGTCTTCAATTTCTTGAGCTGTTTTATTTTCAATATCTTTTAGTTCGTCTTTTTTTATATAAACAATTATTCCACTTGTTTTACTATCTTCACTTATTACAAAATTTCTAAAAACTGGACTATTTAATATCTCTTTAAATCCTCTTTCAGTATCAACACCCTCATCTTTTAAAGTTTTAAAACTTTCCAATCGTTCTTGAAGAGGTGCTTCAGAATTATTTAACAAAGGCACATCTAGCAATGTAACAACATTATCAACCCAATCTAGACTTTGGATTTTATATTTTAAACTTAAAAGATTATTAATAGAAGATTCAGTTACCATCCCTTCATTAGGAGAATAGGTTAAGATTAAAAACTCTTTAGAACCATATCTTTCAGTGATCTCTTTTAAATATTCAAGATCAGGATCGCCTTCAATTAATAGAGTGTCAGATGAGGCATCTAGTCTAAAATCTTTAGAAAAATACCCAAAACTTAAAAGGGTAATTAATAGGAGTACAAAAATTGATTTAGGATTTTTTAAAACAATATTTTGATAAAATAGAGACAGCATTCACAACTAATATATTGGATATTAGTTAATTTGAGTATCTTTAAATTTGGTAAACATTGCTTCAAATTCTACCATAACATTACCTGTTGGGCCGTGTCTTTGTTTTCCAATAATAAGCTCTGCTAGATTTGACACTTCATTCATTTTTGCTTGCCATTCAGCATGCTCAACAGTTGCAGGTCTAGGTTCTTTTCTCTCTAAGTAATATGCCTCTCTATAAACAAACATTACAACGTCAGCATCTTGCTCAATTGATCCAGATTCTCTTAAGTCTGATAATTGAGGTTTGTGATCATCTCTTTGCTCTACTGCTCTTGATAGCTGTGATAGAGCAATCACAGGAAGTTTAAGCTCTTTTGCCATTGCTTTAAGGCCTTGAGTGATTTCAGAAATCTCTTGAACTCTACCGTCTCTATTATTTCCTGATCCTCTCATCAATTGAATATAGTCTACAACAATTAAATCTAAACCAAATAATCTTTTAATACGTCTTGCCCTGTTGCTCATGGCAGCAATACTGATAGCTGGCGTTTCATCTATATACAAAGGTAGTTCAGATATGTTTTTTGATGTTTCAATAAATTTATCAAACTGCTCATCAGAAATTCTTCCTCTTCTAATGTCATTTGATTTAATTCTAGATTGTTCTGCTAAAATTCTGGTTGACAATTGTTCAGAGGACATCTCAAGTGAAAAGAAAGCAACTGCAGATTTTTTTCCTTTTTCCTGCAATTTTTGTGCAGCATTAAAAGCTATATTTGTTGCTAAAGCAGTTTTACCCATTGATGGTCGACCTGCGATAATGATTAAATCTGAATTATGAAGTCCACCCAATCTATCATCTAAATCTCTTAGACCAGTAGGAACACCAACAATGCCTTCATCATTTTGATATGCAGCTGAAGCCATCTCAATAGTTTGTTTCATAGCTTCATCAAATTTAACAAGTGACGAATTGAAAGAGCCTTTTTCTGCAAGATCAAATAATAATCTTTCTGAATTTTCAATTATATTTTGACCATTAACATCAAGGGCATTTAATTTTGCAGCATCAATAGTATTTTCAGATATCTTAATTAATTCTCTTCTAACAAACATATCATAAATAATCCTTGAATATTCTATTGCTTGTCTTGGTGGGGTAGAAAATTTTGTAACTTTTACTAAATACTCAGGAACATTTAATTCGTCCTTTTCATTTTCAAAATAATTCTTTAAGGTTATGGGGTTCGCAAGCATCCCCTTGTAAATTAAACTTTCAATTGCTGAAAAAATACTTTGATGCATGGGGTCATAAAAGTTAATACTAGAAACGATAGTATTTATTTCATCAAACGTTTCATTTTGAACTAATATTGATCCAATTACTGCCTGTTCTGCTTCAATATTGTTTGGAAGCTCTTTAAAAGTATCTTTAACTAGGCTAAGGTTATTTTCCATAAACAAATCTTATCTCAATTAAGATTTAAAAATATAACAAATATATGCTGGGGAAAAAATTGTATAATTATTGAATAGTTTCAGCTGAAACTACATTAATGGTAATTTCAGAATCTATTTCAGAGTGTAAAATAATTTTAACTTTAAATTTACCAAGTGATTTAATTTCAGTTATGGGTTGTATCATTGAAGGTTTAATATCTAATTTTTCATTTTCTTGTATTAGTTTTGAAATCTCAGTTGGTTTCACTGACCCGTAAAGTTCTTTGTTTTCTGTATTTAATTTCTTTATTTCGTATTCTTTAGCATTAATTTGTTCAGAAATTTTTTGAGCTTCTTTTTTCTTTTCAGCATCTTTTTTGCCTAGCTCAGATTTTATCTTTTCAACTTCTGCAATATTTTCTTTTGAAGCGTAAAGAGCTTTTTTATTTGAAATTAAAAAATTTCTAGCAAATCCTCTTTTTACATCTATTATCTCTCCAATAGATCCAATTCTTCTTAAGTTTTCTAAAAGTATAACTTTCATTTAAATCAACGCTAAGTTTCTAGCTCTCTTAATTGACAGGGAAAGCTCTCTTTGTTTTTTTTGTGAAACATTTGTAATTCTCGATGGTAAGATTTTACCATTTTCAGACATATATTTTTTTAATAATCTAATATTCTTATAATCAACCTCTGGAGCACCTTTTGATGATAAAGGGCAAGACTTTTTAAATTTATATTTGTTAGGTTGAAAAATACTTAATTTTGCAAAGTTACTTTGTTTACCTTTTTTACTTCCTGCTCTTTTTTTTGATGGCATAATTAGTCTCTATTATATTCTTTTTTAAACTCTTTTTTTTCGTAATCATCTTTTTTTGAAAAATATTTAGCTTCTAGATCAAATTTTTTTACCTTAACCGTCATGTATCTTAGAAGGTTTTTATCAATAGCTTCATTCTTTTCTAATTCATCAATGATTTTTCCAGAACCTTTGATTTTAAAGTGCATATAGATGCCTTTTTTATTTTTTTTAATAATATAGGCTAAGTTTAATAGACCCCAGTCCTCAGTTTGTACTATTTCCCCATCATTTTTCTCTACTATTTTAGAATATTTTTCACTTAATAATTTAACTTGGGCAGGGCTAGTGTCTTGTCTAGCAACTATTGTATGTTCATATAAATTCATAATTGTTCTTTAATAAAAAATGAGGATATACTATTATAATAATTGAATTACAACACTTAAAACCATAATAAAATTTAGATATTTAAATGTTTTCTGTTATTTTTCCAGGTCAAGGCTCACAATTAGTAGGAATGGGTAAAGACTTACACGATAAATATAGTCTAGTGCAAGATTTATTCAAGGAAGCCGATGATACACTTGGATTTTCACTGTCAAACCTTGTTTTAAATGGCCCTAAGGAAGATTTAGACCTAACAGAGAACACTCAACCAGCAATATTTTTGCTAAGTTACGCCATATTTAAGTTGATTAAAGAAGAGTTTAAAATTGACTTAGGTAAAGCTAAATTTTATGCTGGCCATTCTTTAGGTGAATATTCTGCACTGACAGCTGCTGGAGCGTTATCATTTTCAGAGACTTTAAAGATATTAAAAATTAGAGGGAAGGCCATGCAAAACTCAGTTCCAAAAGGGGTAGGTGGAATGGTTGCAGTTTTAGGGTCTGAAATTGAATTAATAGAAAAAATTATTGATAAAAATAAAAATAAATATGAATGCTATATTGCAAATGATAATTCAGTAGGACAAATAGTGTTAAGTGGTAAAATTGATGATTTAGAAAAAATGATGATTGATTTAAAGGCTGCAAATATTAGAAATATTAAACTGCCTGTGAGCGCTCCATTCCATTGCAAATTAATGAATAAAGCAACACTTGTGATGAAAGAAGAAATGGTCAAATTAGACTTTAAAGAACCTAAAAATACTCTTATTTCAAATGTTACAGGAAAAGAAATATTTGATTCAAATGAATTAAAAGATTTATTAGTTAAACAAATTGAAAGTAGTGTTCGTTGGCGTGAAAGTGTTTTGTTAATGATTGAAAAAGGTATTACTCAATTTATAGAAATAGGCCCTGGTAAAGTTTTGTCGGGTTTAATAAAGAGAATTGATAAAAAAGTTAAAGTTAGTGCAATAAATACAGAAGAAGATATAAGGTTAATTAATATTAATGAATAGTTTAAAAGATAAAAATATTATAGTTACAGGAGCTTCAGGTGGAATTGGCAATTCTATAGTTGAAAAGCTAAATGAATATGGTGCAAACATTTTAGCCACAGGTACAAGACTTGAAAAATTAGAAGAGTTAAAAGTAAAATTTAAAAAAATAAAGATTACTAAATTTGATATATCCAAGCATGATCAAATTGAAGAATTTATAGAAAATGCAACTAAAGAGTTGGGTGGATCATTAGATTGTATAATTAATAATGCTGGTATTACAAAAGATAACCTAACTATCAGAATGAGCTTAGAAGAGTGGTCAAAAGTTATAGATATTAATTTAACTTCAACATTTTTAATGTGTAAATATTCTATTAAAAAAATGCTTAAGAATAAATCTGGAAAAATTATCAATATAACATCAGTAGTTGGACACACAGGCAATGTAGGGCAAGCTAACTACACAGCATCTAAAGCTGGCATAGTCGCAATGTCGAAAAGTTTAGCAATTGAATACGCTAAAAAAAATATAAATGTCAACTGTATATCACCTGGTTTTATAAGTACCGCAATGACAGATAAAATTGATGAAAAATATAAAGAAGCAATAATAGCAAGAATTCCATCTAATAGACTCGGTAAACCAGAAGATATTGCAAATGCAGTTACTTTTTTAAGTTCTAGCCAATCTGACTACATTAATGGAGAAACATTACATGTTAATGGAGGCATGTATTTGGGTTGACAAAATTGCTTTTTGAACTATTAACGAAATATAACAAAAAGGAACATTATGTCAGAAGATATTTCAAACAAGGTTAAAAAAATTGTAGCAGACCACCTGGGTATAGATGAAGCAAAAGTATTGGATGATTCAAGTTTTATAGATGATCTTGGTGCGGATAGCTTGGATACAGTTGAATTAGTGATGGCTTTCGAGGAGGAATTTGGTTCAGAAATTTCTGATAGCCAAGCAGAAAAAATTCTAACTGTAGGTGATGCTGTTAACTTTATAGCAGGCAAAACAAACTAGAATTCACATGTCCAAAAAAAAAGATGGGATAATGGTAGTTTTATCATCCCCATCTGGGGCAGGTAAAACAACTTTAGTAAAACTTCTTTCCAAAGATAAAAACTTCCATATATCAGTTTCTCATACTACAAGAGAACCAAGACCTAATGAGATCGCAAACAAAGACTATTATTTTGTAAATAAAAAAAAATTTGAAAGTTTAATAAAAAATGAGGAATTTTTAGAATTTGCAAAAGTATTTAGTAATCTTTATGGAACAACTAGAACGCAGGTGATTGAAAAATTGGAAAAAGGTGAGGACGTAATATTTGATATTGATTGGCAAGGAGCAGATCAAATTAAAAATAAAAGATTAAATTATAAATTAATTACATTTTTTATTCTACCTCCTAGCAAGAAAGTTTTATTTGAAAGATTATCTAATAGAGACATGAAAGATAAGTTAATTGTAGAAGAAAGAATGAAAGAATTTAGTAGAGATGTATTGCATTGGATCAATTATGACTATGTTATTGTAAATGATAACCTTGATGAATGCTACTCTAAAATTAGCAATTTAATTGATGCAGAAATTAACAATGGATCAAAAGATTATGATAAAGAATATATTAGAAAGCATATTAATAAATTAACCTCTTAAATTCTCAAATTCTTTAACAAGTTTAAAATATATTTCAGCTTCTAAATTTTGTGGCCGAAGATTAAGATCAATATTAAACTTTTTCGCAATAGCTTTTGCATTTTTAAAGACTTGATTAAAAGGTTTTTTAAGCATCTTTCTTCTTTGGCTAAAAAAAATTCTAGTAATCATTTCAAGGTTTTTAGCATCTTTTAATTCAAAAAAATTTTCTTTTGGGGTAAATAGAAGAAGTGAACTGTCAATTTTTGGTCTAGGTGAAAAACTTTGTGGTTTAATATCTATAATCTTTTTAACATTCAATTTCCAGTTTGATAAAATAGATAATCTTCCATAATTAGATGTGTTAGATTCAGCAACAATTCTCTCAGCAACTTCTTTTTGGAACATTAATACTAATTTTTCAAACCAGAAGTTATTGTTAATGTTAATTATCCATTTTGAAAGAATTTCTGTCGAAATATTGTAAGGTAAGTTTCCGAATACTGTAAGCTTTTCATTAGAAATTTTATCTTCAGATATTTTTAAAACATCATCGTTAATAATAGTAATTTCATTAGTAAATTTATCTTTTAATATTAAAGCTAGTTCATCATCTTTTTCAATCACATAAATTTTTTTAGGATTTTTTTTCAAAATGAATGTGGTTAGATTTCCACTACCAGGACCTATTTCTAAAACTTCTTTATTTGCAATTTCAACTGTATCGACAATTTGTTCGAGAACATTACGGTCAATTAAAAAATTTTGACCTAAACTTTTTTTGGGTTTAATAAACATCTATTTATCTAAGAATTTCAGAGCTTTCGTCAAGCTTTTAGGATCTGATAGATTTTTACCTAACATAGAAGAATTTGGACCATGGTCAGGTGAAATACGGACAAAGGGCAAGCCTAGAGTTATATTAATTGCATCAAAGCCAAATAAGGCTTTCATCGATGTTAGAACTTGATCATGGTACATTCCAACAATAACATCATATTTTTTTAAATGAGCTTGCATAAATATAGTATCTGCTGGAAAGGGGCCTTCAATTTTGAAATTTTTGGACTTTAAGTTTTTAATAGCAGGTATAATTATTGTATTTTCTTCACTATTTTTAAAGTTACTTTCACAGTGAGGGTTTAGACCTGTTATTGCAATTTTTGGTTTTTTTTTTAAATTTTTTTTATAAAATTCAGTAATTAATTTAATATGAGTATATATTTTCTGTTTTGAAATATGTTTATGAACATCTTTTAAAGCAAGATGTGTTGTTACCGGACTAACTGATAACTTCTTGTTAAAAATCAGCATCGCTACTTCATTTTTTTTTCCATTTTTTTTAGCCAAGTATTCTGTGATACCCAAACTTTTTCCTTCTAAAAAATGTTTTTTTGAAATTGGGCCATTAATAAATTTAAAAATTTTTTTTTTTTAAGAATTTCTGAAGCAATTGTAAAAGATTTTTTTATATAATTATTTGATTTTTTTGAAATTTTTTCAAATATATTCTTAAAACTATAATCTACATTGATAATATTAATTGTTTTATTATTTAGTTTTTTGAAATTTATACTATCCAGATCTATTTGATTTATTTTAAAATTAAATCCAAAGTGTTTCATTTGTTTAATAAGTAATTTTTTACAAACAATAATTATTAGAGGGCTTTTGTAATAATTTTTATTTATACTTTTAAAGAAAATCTCTAAAAAAATACTATTTGGTTCTCCAGCAACAATTAATATAGGTTTATAATTCATTAATATTAGTATTTATCTTTATTTTTTTAAAAAATATTTTTGAAAACTGATCAAGTTGTTTACTGGTTTCAAATTGTACTAATCTTGCTAATTCTTTTTTTTTATCAATAGTTTTTTTTTCATATTTAATATCCTCTATCTTTAGAATCAAAAAAATGTTTCCTTTTTTAATATAACTTGTATTTTGACCTACATTCAAGGCCTTGAGCTTTTCTTTAATTTTTAGAGAAAGTTTTCTTTCTTCAATCCAACCAATTTTACCACCAAATTTAGAGCTATCAGATACGCTATAAATGTTAGCAGTATTGTTGAAACCAATTTCATCAATACTCTTGTTGATAATGTTTACTTTTTTTTGAAGGCTTTCATTATTTTTTTTTTCGAATTCTATTTCTGATAAAAAATAAGTTTTTTCTTCATCTTGAATCTTAATATTTTTTAATTTTTCTTCTAATTCTTTTTTATTGATTTTAATTTGATTTCGGTGTCGATCATATATTAGCTGGTTCCATAAGATTTCTACTTTAATTTTTTTTGCAATATAATCATAAGTCAGATCATTCATCTTTAGGTATTTTTGGAATTCGTTAAAGTCTTTAACTCCTAAATTTTGATAAAAATTCTCTAAGTATTTTTTTATATCAATTTCTAATGTTTCAAGGTCAAAATATTTTGAAAGCTCTATTATTTTTATCTTTTCTCTCAGTATAGATTCCTTTGCGATACTTAATAATTTTTCATCGTCTAAATTTTTTAAATTCTTATTTAGTAAAATTAAATATATAAGCTCTTTTTCAATATCAACATTGGTTATGATTTTGTCGTTTACCTTATACACAATATTGATGCTTCCATCACTGTAAGCTTTTACAATGAATGCTAATAAAATAATTAAAGTAAATATAAATTTTTTTTTAAGCATTATTATTTAATGTTAGGACTTTTTGTTTCTCCAAAAGGTATTATTGTTAGCATTAAGAATACATTTTCACTTGGTTTATAATCTCTATCAATATAGTAATCCTTGTTATATTGAATTGCAGCAATTAAACAATCATTCCTATATTCATAAATTAAATTATAAAACTCTGTTGCTCTAGTTTTTTTATTTTCCCGTGCCTCAAACCCTAAGCTTGTACTATTGCTCAATTTAAAAACAGTCTTATTTGAAAGATAGCTTTCATTTTTAATTGTGTTATTTTCATTAAGATATTCAAATGTACTTATAAAGTTGTTTACTTTAAATTCATTTTTTAATAATTGATAATTTGTATTTTTTAATGACTCATCTTCAGAGAACTCATAATTGATACTAAAATACTTATTTGGATTATAGTTAATGCTACCCACAATATCAGAAGTTTTTTTCCCTAAAGAGCTACTTGTAGGCAAGTTTTTATCTTCTTCAAACCTAAATACATTTGCGATTTTTCCGCTAAATATTTCATTGTTTAATTCATCATTTTTATTAAACTCTGTTCCAAAGCTAAATGAACCTCCACCCTCAACAGATTCATTGGAGCTAATTCTATTGAGAGAGAATATGTTATTAGCGTCAATTCTTCTTTCCTCATCTCTCATATTTTTTGAATTATTTGGACTATATCTCAGTGAAATAATTGGCTTAATTATGTTTGTATAATTATCACCTTTTTTCTGGAGTGGATATGAGGAATTGTATTCAAACAAAGTTGAAAGCTTTGTATTTAAGTTATTCTTATATTTCTTTGAATTTTTACTATCCGTATTAGTATTTTTAAATAGAATATTAAAATTATTTTTTAGTCCACTTTTGTTAAAACTGGGATAAGAACTAAATAGCAGATCATTAACTAAAACCTTTTCAAAAATATTAGTATTGTGGTTTTTCATATAGCCATTCGAGTTTAAATTTAAATCACCAAATGAATTAAGGCTTGTATATAATTCTTTTGTTATATTGAAAGCTGGATAAACATATTCATATTTATCACTTTTTTTAGATTCACTTAAGTCCTCATAGACAGTTAAATAAGATTTAATTGCTAGATCGCTTCTATAAGCAGAAAAATTAAAACTAGAGACAAGCGTATCCGTATCATTAATTATAGGTGAATCTAGTTTGTAAGATTTCAAATAGGTATCATTTGAAGTTGACTGCAACTGAAGTGATATCTCACTTTTTTCAAAATTATCTAAATTAATTTCACCTGACGACTCAGAAAAAAAATGATTCTTAGAATTTTCATTTTTTTGATTTAACGTACTAAAATCAATTATATGTTTTGATTTTGCATAGACAGAACGATATTCGAGCTGTGTTAAAAATTTATTTGTTGAGTAAAATCTTGGACTAAGTGTTAAATCTTTACTATCAGAAATTGCGTGATAATAGGGTAGGGTAAAAACTGAGCTTTGATTGCTAGAATTTATGAATGTTGGTGCTAAAAAGCCAGATTGTCTTTTTACTGTAGGGTCTGGATGGAAAAATTTTGGAAAATAGAAAACTGGTACATCATAAATTTTTAACAAAGCATTTTTATAATTAATAGTTTTTTTTTTTTATCATGTACAATTTCTTTTGCTAAAAATTGCCAAGGAGGACAATCGTCATTTTTTTTACAGGTTGTAAAGATGCCCTTTTCAATTATTGTTTCATTATTATTGTGACTTAAAGCTCTACCCTTTAGTCTAGGTTGATTATTTGCATTGAAATAATCGTTAGCAAAATCTATACTAACATCCTTACCTGTGAGCTGATCTGTTGTTAGATTAACAAATCCTTTTTCTAAATAATAAACATTATTATTAATATCTTTAATTTGCGCATTGGTAATTTTTATTTCATTATTGATTAGAGTAAAAATAAAACTATCACTAGTAATGTTATTGCCATGCCTATCAATTAAAACAGATTTAACAATAGAACTAATTATCTCTTTTTCTTTTTGATAAAAAATATTATCAGATTTTATTATAGCTTTATTTTCTAGTTTAGTGATTTGAACATTGCCTATAGCATTTATTGTAGAAAGTTTACTATTATAAATTATTTTATCAGCTTTTATATTAATTTTTTTGTCTTTTAATTCGACAAATGCTTTATCTGCTTTTATTAGAGATGAAATTTTATCATAATTAAAACTTTCAGCTTTAATCTTTATATTATCTTTATTGGAGAGGATGTGCCCCAGACCTGCCTTGATAGTATTTCCATTATTAACAATGTCTAAATTTTTAGTGTTAAAAATAATCTCATCTGTATTGGCTTTATTTTGGATGATATTAAAAAAAAATAAAACTATAAATATTTTAATCTTTAATTTATTTTTCATTTAAATTTACCAATCCAATTAAAGCCAAAAGAAATAAAGTTATAAAAGGAAGATATATAGATATTATAATTGGCATTTTCCCATTTTCACCCAGTAGATTAAATAAATAGTATAAATAATAAATTATAACAGACATTAGCACACCTAATATTAAATGAAAAATCATAGATTTATTCTTTTTATTATTAAACATAATTATTGATGTTAGGATTGTTATAATAGTAACAAATAGTGGTAGTGAATAGATTTTATGCAAATGAACATCTATCTCTGTTGTTGAGTATTTTAGAGACTTGTAATCCTTTTTAAGCTTTAGTAGTTGACCTATTCCTAATGTTGATAGGTTATTGAACATACTATTTATTTTATCGAGATTAAAGTGTGTAGTCATTAATAAAATATCATCTAACTTTTTATTTTGATTATCCTGAAAAGTTATTGGGTTAGATATTCTCCACTCATAATTTGAAATGTCAACTTCATCAGACTGTATTATCTTTGATAGATTAAAATTTTGATCGAGCTCATAAATTGAAACTTGTATTAATTTATTACTTAGAATGTTATCAGATGTAATAATTAAAATTTTATCATCAATTTCATCTTTAATCCATAGACCACTTTCTTTGACAACGGCAAGATATTTATTATCGTTAGAAAATGTATTTTTTATGTCTGTATAAACAAATTTTAATTTAGAGGACAAGTTGTAGAATAGAGTTGCTAAAAGCACCCCTAATATCAAGGAAGTTAAAATTAAAGTTTTAAGAATTTTAAGATTACTCAGTCCATTTACTTTCAAAATCTCTAATTCATCTTTATTTATTATCTCTAAGAAAAAGAATTGTGTTGCAATTAAAAATATAAAAGGAAAAATCTCTAAAAGAGTAGATGGAACATTTAAAAGGCCTATAAGAATAGGATAAAATACATTTACATTTGAACTTTTAAAAAATGAAATTTCTTCAAATAAATTAAGTATGAAAATTAAAATAAAAAAAATTACGGATATATAAGTAATCTTTCTTAAAAAAAGTTTAATTAAATATAGTTCAAAAATTTTAATCATCTATTTTATTTTTTTATCTTTTTTAAATAAATATATAAATATTGTTGTCAAAACTATTAAAGGGATAGCTATAAAAACAAACTTACCATACAAGCTTTCAGAACTGTATCTCAGTGTTATTTCTGAAAAGATAATAGTAAAAACACCAATAAAAAAAAAGATACCTTTATAAAAAATAAATTTTTTATCTTCCTTTGAAACAAAAATAATCAAACTAGCAATTAAAGATAACAAAGGAAGATATATTGGCTTTAAAAATCTTTTTAAAATTTCTTCTTGAATAAATTTAGAAGATTTTTTTGTACACATTAATATTTCACTCTCTAGCTGCTCTGCTATTCCTTTTGACTCATAAATTAAACATTTTATTAAAAGGGAGCTATTTAACTCTTGAATTTTAGGGTGCGAGATACTTTTGGAACCAAACTTCATTAAATCAAAGTCTATTTTTTCAAAAGAAAAGTCATTAATTTTTTGAGAACTCTTATTAATTATTTTTCCATTAAACAATTGTAAATATTTTTTATCTCCTATGCTTTTCAACAATCCATATTTGGCTATTATTATTTTTGAGCTATCAAAGCTGGAGTCATAATCTTCTTTTATAAAGATATTATTATAACTTCCTGGTTTATTTTCTGACTCGATAAAGATTGTTAAATTTTTAACTGTGTCTATAAATTTACCTTCTTTTATCAGTGATGGAAAAAAACCTAGATTAGAGTTTTTAATATATGAACGAGCCTTATTTTGAGACCATGGTGAAATAAATCCTCCAAGTATAAATTGAATAACAAAAAAAATCGCTGAAAGAGTTAAAATAAACTTAACAAATTTAAATTTACTAATTCCAATAGTCCAAAAAATGATCAATTCATTTCGTATTTCATAATTATTAATTTGATAAAACAATGAAATAAAAAAAACAAAAGGAAGAACTCTATGAATAATTTTTGGGAAATTGTGTAATGTATATAGAAAATAGACATACATACTGTGACCATCTTCTGTTACAAAATCTAGGAATTTAACAGCTTGAATAATCCATACAATTAAACTTATAGATAAACAGATAATTAAAAAAAATTTAACTGTATCCTTAAAAAAATGTAGAAATAATAATTTTTTCATTGAAATTTAATAAATTTATTCATATATAGCACGAACACGTAAGGAGTGTATTTAAAATTTATGCCTATTCAAATTAATTATAAAAGTAGCAGTTTAAAAACAAACTTAACTAATCTTGTGTTATTTGTTGATGAAAATTTCAATATTAGTGGTTTAAAAAAATTTATTTCAAATAATGAATTTTCCTACATATCTGATTTATTAAAAACTAGTGATTTAAAAAAAGACTTACTTTTTTTTAAAGTTAATTCAAAAAAAACAGTATTTTTAGTGCCTATTAAGAAAGATATAAAAATATCAGATATAGAAAATTTGGGTGCTAAATTTCATAGCTATATTAATTATGATAAGCAAAAAGAATACTTTGTAAATTCAGATACAGTCAATAATAAAATAAAAAATTTTGTAGGTTATTTTCTACATGGACTAAAATTAAAATCATATGAATTTAATATTTACAAATCAAAAAAAAATAAAAAAATTATTTATATAAATGTTATAGGAAATAAAAATAAAATATCAACTCAAGATCATTTAAGATTTAAAGCCCTAGAAGAAGGAAGTTTTTTTGCAAGAGACCTTGTTTCTGAACCAGGAAATGTTTTACATCCAGACGAATATGCAAAAAGAATAAATACACTTAAAAAATTTGGATTAAAAATAAATATATATGATGAAAAAAAATTAAAAAAACTTGGGATGAATGCTTTACTTGGTGTAGGACAAGGAAGTATTCGAGGATCATATCTTGTAACAATGGAATGGAATGGAGCAAAAAATAATTCTAATCCTTTAGCTTTTGTTGGAAAAGGTGTTTGTTTTGACACTGGTGGTTATTCGTTAAAACCAGCAAAGTTTATGGAGGATATGACTTATGATATGGCAGGCTCAGCAACTGTGGTGGGCTTAATGAAAAATTTAGCTATAAGAAAAGCAAAAATTAATGCAGTAGGTATTGTGGGGCTTGTTGAGAATATGGTGAGTGGAAATGCTCAAAGACCTGGGGATATTGTTAAATCTTATAGTGGTAAAACAATAGAAATATTAAATACAGATGCTGAAGGTAGATTGGTTTTGGCTGACGCTCTAACCTTTACCGAAAAAAAATTTAAGCCTAAATTTATGATAGATTTAGCAACTTTAACAGGTGCTATTATAGTTTCATTGGGCTCTGAATATGCTGGTCTATTTTCAAATGATGATAAATTGTCAAAACAATTATTAAATGCAGGAGACAAAGTGGAAGAAAAATTATGGAGAATGCCTTTACATAAAAACTTTGACAAACTTATAGACTCAAAAAACGCAGATATGCAAAATATCAATTATGTGGGTGGTGCAGGATCTACAACTGCAGCACAGTTTTTACAAAGATTTATTTTAAATAAAACACCTTGGGCACACTTAGATATAGCTGGTATGGCCTTTTCAAAATACGGTGGAGCTTTAAACTCAGGTGGAGCAACTAGTTATGGAGTAAGATTATTAAACCAACTAATAGAGGACAATTATGAGTAATACAGAGCAAACACTATCAATCATTAAACCTGATGCTGTTGAAAGAAATTTAGATAATGAAATCAAAGAAATGTTTATAAATAAAGGTTTCAAAGTTGTTAAAGATAAAAAAATTCAGATAGCAAAAACTGAAGCAGAACAATTTTATAAAGTTCATGAAACAAAACCTTTTTATGATGATTTATGTGCCTATTTGTCTTCAGGACCAATAGTTGTGATGGTACTAGAGAAGGAAAATGCAGTTTTAGGAAACAGAGAGTTAATGGGTGCTACCAAACCAGAGGATGCTGCAGAAGGAACTATAAGAAAAAAATATGGAATTTCTATTGATAAAAATTCTGTACATGGTTCTGACAGTGTTGAAAACGCTAAAATTGAGATTGATTTTTTCTTTAAAGACTAATTAAATATTCTTTTTATAGCTGCAGGGTAGAGCTTATGCTCTTGGCTTAAAACTTTTTTAGCCAAGGATGCAGGGGTATCTTTCTTTGAAATTTTAACTTTTTTTTGTAGAATTATTTTCCCAGAATCAAGTTTTGCTGTCACTGAATGAACAGTGCAGCCAGCCAGTTTGTCTTTATTTTGTATAGCTTTAATGTGAGTATCAAGCCCCTTATACTTTGGAAGCAAAGAGGGATGTATATTAACTATTTTTCCATTAAACTTTTTAATAAAACCTTTAGATAAAATTTTCATAAAACCAGCAAGACAAATAAATTCTATACTTTCTTTTTTTAATAAATTTAATATTTTTTCTTCAGCTATTTTTGAGTTTTTAAAGCTTGCTACATATTTTTTGATATTAAATTGATTTGAATAGCGTAGTCCTTTGGCCTTAGGAGTATTTGAAAAAATTAAACCTATAGATATAGGAGATTTTTTTATTTTTGAAAATTTTATTAAGTTTTTAAGATTACTTCCAGCTCCAGATATAAAAACTGCTGTTTTGATTTTTTTAAGACCAGTCAATTTTACCATTAAGTTTAACTTTATTTTTTCCTTTAATCATTTTTCCAATAACATAAGGCTTAAATTCTTTTGTAAAAAATTTCATAATTTTATTTAAATTTTTAGGATTAATAATTAAACAAAAACCAACTCCACAGTTAAATGTTTTTAACATTTCTTTATCTTCAATATTATTTTGTTTTAACCATTTAAAAATTTTTTTTGTTTTAATCTTATTTAAATTTATATCAGCAACTAATCCATCTGGAATAACTCTTTTAATATTGTCTGCCAGTCCACCACCAGTGATATTTGAGCATCCATTTAAAAGATTGTTATCAATTAAATTTAAAATTTCTTGTACATAAATTTTTGTAGGTCGTAGTAATTCTTTATTTAAAAATGAATTATTTTTTAAATTTATTTTATTTTTTTTAAGAACATGTCTCACTAGGGAATAACCATTTGAGTGAACCCCACTAGATGGAACAGCTAACACTAAGTTATTTTTCTTTATTTTTTTTTTTGCTAGAATTTTTTTTTGGTCAACTAAACCAACAGCAAAACCAGCTATATCAAATTTCCCTTTTTCATAGGTACCTGGCATTTCTGCAGTTTCTCCACCAACTAATTCACAGTTGGAAATTTTACAACCTTTTACTATTCCTTTAAGGATAGATTTTAATTTTTTTAGGTCTATTTTATTAATTGAAATATAATCTAAAAATAACAGTGGTTTTGCTCCTTGCACAATCAGGTCATTCACACTCATCGCAACCAAATCAATGCCGATTGTATCGTATTTGTTGAGTATATTTGCTATCTCAACTTTTGTTCCAACACCATCAGTGCATGCAACAATTTTAGGGTTTTTTAAATTTTTTGGAATGTTAGAAATTGAACCAAAACCACCAATGTTATTAAACTTTTTTTTGCCTTTATTGTTTGATGAGATAGAAGATATGAATTTAACAAAATTGTCAGCAGCATTTATGTTTACACCACTTTTTTCATAGGTAAATTTTTTTTTTTTCATTAGTATAAAATATGCAAATTATTAATAAATTATTAAGACTACAAAAAGTATATATATTTTTTATTTCATTCGTTCTATTTATAATAATTTTTTCTACAAGTTATTTAAACGCAAATACTTTTAGAGTGCCAGATATTGAAATTTCATCTCCATTTGAGCTAAACTTTAAGAAAAGTACTGTGATAGACAAGGGGTTTAAGGCTTCCTTTTCAAATTTAATATCTATGATTACAACCTCAGGTGATAAAAATAAAATTAAAAATATTCAATTAAAGGAAATCAAAGGCATGATTGATTCTTTTACAATAAGTGATGAAAAATTTATTAATAATGAATATTTTGCAAAACTTGAGACTACATTCAATAAAAAAAAAATTTTAAACTTTTTAGAAAAAAAAAATATATTTCCTTCAATTCCAATAAAAAATAAGGTTTTATTGATACCAATACTAATAGATACAGAAACAGACAGTATAAATTTATTTAATAATAATATTTTTTACAAAAAATGGAATGATGTAAGAAAAAATTATCAATTATTAGATTACTTGTTACCAACTGAGGACCTTGAGGATTTAAATAAACTTCAAGAAGCATCAAATTATATTGAAACATATAATTTTATGAATTTAATAAAAAAATATGATTTAGATGATTATATTATTTCAATAATTTATAAAAACAAAGATGAGATTCAAGTACTTTCAAAAATTAACTTAAATAACTCTCTTAAAATAAATAATCAAAAATATTTAAAAGTCAATCTAGGTAATGAAAAAGATATTAATAAAATTTTAGATAATTTAAAAGATATTTATGAAGATGAGTGGAAAAGAAATAATGAGATAAATACATCAATAAAACTTCCCTTAACTATATCTATAAAATCAAAAGATTATAAAAAAATAATCAAATTGGAAGAGGTACTTACTAATACTGACCTGATATCAAATTTTTATATATTAAATTTTAACAATAATTACACTCAATACAGAATAATTTATAATGGTTCTCCAAAAACCTTTCTTAATGACATGAGTAATAAAAATTTTAAATTGATAATGAAAAATAATGTTTGGACAATTAAATGAAAAGTTTAAATCAATTATTACTTGGCTTCGATTATGAACAAAACTTTAGAGATGATGATTTTTATGTTGGGAAAAGTAATTATCATCCTTTTGAACTAATAAATAAGTGGCCTAGATGGGAAAAAAATTTTTTAAATATAAGTGGAGATAAATTTTCTGGCAAAACTCACTTAACTAATATTTTTTTAAAAAAATTTAAGGGGATTAGAGTTGAATCGAATCTACTTAATGATGAAAACTTAAAAGCAATTAAGCCTTATCAAAACATTGTTTTGGAAAATCTGAGCTCAGATGTCAATGAAAAACTTATTTATTCTCTTTTTAATATAATTGATCAAGATAATAAGTTTTTGATAATTACATCTTTAGAGCCAATAACAAAGATTGATTTTAGACTAGATGACCTTAAATCAAGAACTAAAAACTGTCTTTTATCAAAAATTGAAAACCCTGACGATGAAGTAATGTTCGCTTTGATATTAAAAAATTTATCTGATAGGCAGATTACCTTAGAAAAAAAATTGATTGATTTTATTATTAAAAGAATTGAGAGATCGTATGGCAAAATATTTGAATTCATATATAAAATTGACAAGATTAGTTTAAAAAAGAAAAAATCAATCGACTTTAAGATAATTAATGAGGCATTAGAGGAATAAGTGAATAAGTATAGAACACATAATTGTAGTGAGTTAAATAAGGATAATAATGGACAAGAAATTGTATTATCGGGGTGGATTAATAAAAAAGAGATCATGGAAATCTTTTATTTATTGATTTAAGAGACAATTATGGAATGACCCAATGTATTATTGATAAAAGTAATGATAACTTTAAGTTATTAGAAAAAATTCAGCTTGAAAGTGTAATTAAGATAAATGGAAATGTTGTTAAGAGAAGCGCTGATACTATTAACTCTGATTTACAAACGGGCGAGATAGAAGTCAATATTGATAAATTTGAAGTACTTGGAACTTGCAAAGAACTTCCAATGCCTGTTTTTAGTGATCAAGAATATGCAGAAGAAATTAGGCTTAAGTATAGATTTTTAGACTTAAGAAGAAAAAAAATTCATGATAATATTATATTAAGATCAAAAGTTATTTCATTTATTAGAGATGAAATGTTTAGATTAGGTTTCTTGGAATTTCAAACTCCAATCCTAACATCCTCAAGTCCAGAAGGGGCTAGGGATTTTTTAGTCCCTAGTAGGCTGAATCCAGGAAAATTTTATGCGCTACCACAGGCACCACAACAATTTAAACAACTAATAATGGTATCTGGATTTGATAAATATTTTCAAATTGCCCCATGTTTTAGAGACGAAGATGCTAGAGCAGATAGAAGCCCAGGTGAATTTTATCAACTTGATTTAGAAATGTCATTTGTTGAACAAGAGGATATTTTTCAAGTTGTTGAAAGACTAATAGTCAAAGTTTTTAAAAATTTTTCTTCAAAAGAACTAATGTATGAAAAATTTCCAAAAATACCTTATGACGAATGTATGCTTAAATACGGATCAGATAAACCTGACTTAAGAAACCCATTAATAATTTATGATTTATCAAATATATTTATGCGTGAAGACATTACTTTTGAGATCTTTAAAAAACTTGTAAAATCTGGCTCTAAAGTAAGATGTATTGTAACCAAGAACACAAAAGAAAAGCCAAGAAGTTTTTTTGATAATATCGATAAATGGGCAAAAGAGCAAGGTGCGTCTGGTCTTGCTTATTTTACAATTGAAAAAAATGAAAATATTTCAGCCAAGGGCCCAGTAGGCAAATTTTTTTCTGAAGAGGCGTTAAAAGAAATTATGAAAATTACAGGAGCTGAAATTGGGGACAGTATATTCTTTGCTTGTGGAAAAATAAATGAAGTTGAAAAAATAACCTCTCAAGCTAGAGATAAAATTGCTAAAGATTTAAACTTAATTGACGAAAATATTTTTGCATTTTGTTGGATTGTTGATTATCCGATGTTTGAAAAAAATGAAGTAACTAATAAAATTGAATTTAGTCATAACCCATTTTCAATGCCACAAGGAGACATAAAAGATATTGATTTTGATAACCCTCTTAATATTAAAGCCTATCAGTATGATATTGTTTGTAATGGGATAGAATTATCTTCTGGTGCAATTAGAAATCATGTACCTGAACTTATGTATAAACTATTTTCTATCGCTGGTTATCAAAAAGAACAAGTTGATGAGAAATTTAGTGGGATGATTAATGCACTTAGTTATGGAGCACCACCTCATGGAGGTATAGCGCCTGGTATAGATAGAATTGTAATGCTTTTGGCTAATGAGAAGAATATTAGAGAAGTTACAATGTTCCCAATGAATCAAAATGCTCAGGATTTAATGATGAATGCCCCTTCAAAAGTTAATGAAGAACAACTTAAAGAACTTGGATTAGCTTTAAAAATTAAAAAATAATTTATTTTTTACCTTTTAGGTTTATTTTGACATCAGATAAATCAACAAGATTTTTTTTATAATTATTTCTAACAAACCCTTTGCTAGTAACATCTTTTATAATTTTAAGTAATTGATTTTGATCTTCAGTATTTTCTTCTTCAGATGAAGATCTATCTGAGCCACCAATTGCTGGAGTGTGTGCTAGATCTTCTCTATTTTGGTAAGAGATGGCCAACTCTCTAAATATATAATCTAGTATTGAAGAGGCACTCATTATTCTGTCATTACCATGAACTTTTCCAGATGGTTCAAATTTAGTATCAACATAAGCACTAATAAACTCATCTAAAGGGACACCATATTGAAGGCCAAGTGATATTGCTATTGCAAAGTTATTCATTAAAGCTTTTACTAGTTCACCCTCTTTACTTGTGTCGATAAAAATTTCACCAATTTTTCCATCCTCATATTCACCAGTATGCAAATAAACTTTATGGTTACCAATTGTTGCTTTTTGAATATATCCTTTCCTTCTATCTGGCATGCTAAATCTTTTACCCACACCCTCATTTATTTTTTTAACAAATGATGTGTTGTTTTCTTTTGAAACAATTTTAGGTTGGCTTTGTTCAGATATAATATCCAATTTTTTTGACTCAATTACTTTATTATTTGGGTCCAAGCTTTTTGTTTTTCTCGTATCAAGCTTAACATCAAGGACCTCAAATTTTCCATCATCACGTTTTTCAAGGTTTGCTAACTCAGTTTCATTAATATCATCTAGATAATGATTAACTTTGAAGCTACAAGTGTAATAAGTTTCTACTAAATATTTTGCCATTTTACCTTTTATTAATTTTTGTTATGAATCTTAAGATAATTGATTTATATACAAATTCATACTTTAGTCTAATTTAAATTATACAATTTAAGATTGAAGAATTAACAAAATTATATGTTGACATTATTTAAGAAAATTTTCATTTGGTGGAATCAGGAAACACTTGGAACAAAATTAGAAACAATTTTTTTTGGAAAATATGCTGGAAAAGATTCTAGTGGCAATAAATATTATGAGAGTAAATTAGGAAAAAGATGGGTAATTTATAATGATGAAATTGATGCATCAAAAATACCCATAGAGTGGTACTCTTGGATGCATTTTACAAAAAACAGAATTGAAAATAATCATGAATTAAAAAATTATGATTGGCAAAAACCACATCAATCCAATCAAACAGGCACTGAAAAGGCCTATCATCCTAATAAAAATAATGAACCAATTAAAAAAAAATATACTAGCTGGAAAAGTTAATTTTCTTTTTATTTTAATTTATTTTTTTTTAATAAATATCTCATTACCTTCAATGGCAGCTAATGAATATGAGGAAAAATTTGTTGAAATTAAAGTCTTGGATAAAGTTAGCTCAAAAACAAATCTTTTAAGATTAAAAGTAGGTGAAGAATTAAAATTTCAAAATTTGTTAATTAAAAGTTTAAAATGTAAAAATTCTGAATTTGATGATAACCCTGAGATAACGGCATACATTCAAGTTAAGGACGTAACAAATAAAGACAATAATGAGGTATTCATATTTAATGGGTGGACTTTTTCATCAAGCCCGGCAATCAATCCGTTTGATCATCCTGTTTATGATATTTGGCTTACTAGATGTTATTAAATAATTTTTTCGTTATCTAACCAACTGACATTAAAATCTGAATCAAGAAATTTTTTATGATTAAGCAAGATTTTATGAAGAGGTATTGTTGTGGTGATACCCTCAATTACAAATTCATCTAATGATCTGTTCATTCTTTGAATTGCTTCAGTTCTGTTTCTTCCCTGTGTAATCACTTTGCAAATCATGCTGTCATAATATGGTGTAACCTTATAACCTTGAAAAATTGCACCATCTACTCTTGTTCTAAAACCTGACGGTTGATGACACATACCTATAGTACCTGGTGATGGTTGAAAATTTTTACTAGCGTCTTCAGCATTAATACGACACTCAATGGCATGACCCCGAGGATTAATATCACTTTGTTTAAGAGCTGTTTCTCCAGTGTACGCTATCCAAATTTGTTCTTTAATTATATCAATACCAGTAACCATTTCTGTAACTGGATGTTCAACTTGGACTCGAGTATTCATTTCTAAAAAATAAAACTTTCCATCCTCATAAATAAACTCAACTGTTCCAGCGCCCTCATAACCAATTTTGCTGACCATATTTACAGTTCTTTCAAAAAGATCTTTTCTAATTTGATTTGTTAAAATTGGGCTAGGAGTTTCCTCTATTAATTTTTGGTGCCTTCTTTGTACAGAACAGTCTCTTTCATGCAAATGAACAGTTCTATTCTTTCCAGATAGAACCTGAACTTCAATATGTCTTGGATTTTGGAAAAATTTTTCAATATATATCTCATCGTTACCAAAATATTTTTGTGCTTCAGATTTTGCTGTTGAGAATAATGTTTCAAACTCTTCTTCTTTACGAACAATTTTCATTCCTTTGCCACCACCACCAGCAGATGCTTTAATCAAAACTGGGAAGCCTATTTTTTTACAAATTTCTTTGGCTGCTTTTATGTCTGTTATACCACCCTCAGAACCTTCAATAACTGGTAAACCATGTTCTTTAGCAATTTTCTTTGCTTGAATTTTATCTCCCATCATTTCTATAAGTTTTGAAGATGCACCAATAAATTTAATATTATTTTCTTCTAAAACTCTGGCAAAATTTGCATTTTCAGATAAAAAACCATATCCAGGGTGAACAGCCTCTGCTTTTGTAAGTTCAATAGCAGACATCAATGCTGGAACATTTAAATAACTATTTGCTGGTTGATGAGAGCCAATGCAAACACTTTCATCAGCAAGTCTTACATGCATACTATCTCTATCTACATCTGAGTGAACAGCAACTGTTTCAATTCCCCATTCTTTACATGCCCGTATAACTCTGACTGCAATTTCCCCACGGTTTGCAATTAAAATCTTTTTAAACATTATTCGACAATGATGATAGTTTGACCGTATTCGACAGGTTGGCCATCTTCTACACAAATTTCTTTTATTATTCCATCAGCAGTAGATGGAACATGATTCATAGTTTTCATAGCTTCAACTATCATAACTGTTTCACCTTTTTTAATTTTTTTACCAACTTCTGCAAATTTCTTAGCTCCAGGTTCTGCTGCAAGATAAGCTGTACCAATAATAGGAGACTTAACTTCAGTTCCATACGTAACGTCAGGCTTAGCTTCAGGAACTGGGGTTGAAGCTGCAACACTTACAACTTGATTTGAACTAGTTGAGTTTGATTTTGAAACTTTTATTTTGGTATCTTTTTCTGTATATTCAATTTCAGTTAAATTGAACTCATTTAAGTATTCAGTTAATTCTTTAATTATATTTTTATCTATTTTCATTTCTGTAGCATGTTTTGCATTGCAATTATGGCTAAAATATATCCATTATCACCTAAACCAAAAATTCCACCAGTAGCAATATCACTGATTAAAGATTTATGTCTAAATTCTTCTCTTTTATATATATTTGATATGTGAAGTTCAATAATTGGTTTTTTATAAATATCTAAAGCATCCCTGATAGCAACAGATGTATGTGTAAAGCCGGCAGCATTAATAATTATACCATCAAACTTATTCTTGGCCTCTTGTATGATTGTAACTATTTCACCTTCTAAGTTTGACTGAGAAAATTCTAAATTAATATCTAAACTTTTAGCTTTGATTAAGCAATTTTCTTTTAATTTATCAAAAGTTATTGATCCATATTGTGATTGTTCTCTTTCACCTAATAGATTAAGATTGGGGCCATTAATAATTATAATATTATTACTCATCAAATTCTTATACATTATGAAAAAAATAAAAAAAATAAAAATTAAGATAAATGGTAAATTTTCAACAATAAATGAAAATTTAAGCCTCTCAATTTTTCTAAAAGAACTAAAAATTCCTCTTAAAAAAGTAGCAATTGAATTGAATCAAGAAATAATAGATAAAAATAAGACTAATAAAATTAAACTAAAAAAAAATGACAAAATAGAAATTGTTCATTTTATTGGGGGTGGATAAAAGTGAAACAAGACAAGTTAATAGTAGCTAAAAAAAAATTTAATTCTAGATTAATAGTTGGTACTGGAAAATATAGAAGTATGACAGAATGTGCACAGGCTATAAAATTATCTGGTGCAGAAATAGTAACAGTAGCGGTTAGACGTGTTAATATCTCAGATAAAAAAAAACCACTATTAATGGATTACATAGATCCAAAAAAAATTACTTATCTTCCAAATACAGCTGGATGTTTTAATTCTGAGGAGGCCCTTAGAACATTAAGATTAGCTAGAGAAATTGGTGGATGGAAATTAGTAAAACTTGAAGTATTAGGAGATAAAAAAAATTTATTTCCTGATATGATTGAAACTTTAAAATCTACAGAGGTTTTAACTAAGGAAGGATTTAAAGTGATGGTATACTGTAGTGACGATCCACTGATGGCAAAAAGATTAGAAAATGTTGGTGCTTGTGCAATCATGCCCTTGGCAGCACCTATCGGATCTGGACTTGGAATTCAAAATGCTACAAATATTAAAATTATAAGAGATCAGACAAAACTCCCTTTGATAATTGATGCTGGATTAGGCCAAGCCTCAGATGCAGCTATTGCTATGGAGTTGGGTTGTGATGGGGTTTTGGCTAACACAGCAATTGCTAAGGCTAAGAAGCCATTTCAAATGGCGCTAGCATTTAAAAATGCAGTTATTGCTGGAAGACAATCTTTTATAGCTGGCCGTATAGCAAAATCCATATATGGAGGTGCATCCTCACCAACAACAGGAATTATTTAAGCAGCTGGTTTTTTAAAAAATTTTTTTTTGAAAAAAGGTTTTTTCTTATAAGGCATCTTTTTATTTGTACTTCCAGTAGATTTAAATTCTTTTTTTTGTTCTTCTAGATTTTTTAGTTTTTCAATATGTTCTACAGTTTCTATTATTTTTTTAGTTTTATTTTGAAGATCAATTATATATTCAGGAATAATAAGAGTGTTATCTGCAATGATATCTATTTTGATTAAGTTTTTTTCTTCAAAATATTTCAGGTCTTCAATGAAATTTATCTTTATGAAATCTGATATTTTTTCACAAATCTTTAATTCCACAAACTTTGCTTTTGTTAAAACAGCTTTAACCTCAACTAATTTAAGAATTTTCATGGCAAAAAACTCATCTGTAAGACTAACCTTCCATTTTACAGCACTTTCGCGCAGCCTTTGTCTTGACATCTCCAATAACCCAAAAGTGCTAATTCTTCCTATTTGAATTCTTGCCCTATCAGTTCTACACTTTTCTTTAAGTTTTCTTTCAACCAACCTTCTATTCCCAAAGCTCAGCATATCAATGAAGTCAATTATTATTAAACCAGATAAATCTCTGATCTTAATTTGTCTAGATATCTCTTCTGCAGCTTCAAGATTGGTATCTAAAGCAGTACTCTCAACATTCTTCTGTTTTATTGAGCTTCCTGAGTTTATATCAATTGAAACTAACGCTTCTGTTGGATTAATTACTAAATATCCACCAGATTTTAATTTGATTTCAGATTCATAAATTTGATTTAATTTCTCTTCTATATTTTCCTTAAAAAATAAGGGGACTTTTTCTCTATATTTCTTTATTTTTTTAACATGAGATGGCATCATCAATTTCATGAAACCCTGGGCTTTTTTATAACCATCATTACCCTCAATGACTATGCTACTTGTATCATCATCATACATATCTCTTAAAGTTCTTTTTATAATATCACTTTCTTGATGGATTAAAGATGGTGCTATTGAGTTTAGAGCAGTTTCTTTAATTCCATTCCAAGTTTTTATTAAAGTTTGCAGATCATGGTCTATATCATTTTTTGTTTTATTTGATCCTGCAGTTCTAACGATGAGCCCCATTTCTTTTGGTATATTTATATCGTTTAAAATTGTTCTAATTTTTTTTCTTTCACCAGGGTTAAAAATTTTTCTTGATATTCCTCCACCCTTTGGAGTATTAGGCATTAAAACAATATATTTTCCAGCAATAGAAATAAATGTACTTAAAGCAGCTCCTTTTTGTCCTCTTTCGTCTTTTAATACTTGAATCAAAATTACTTGATTAGGTTTTATAACTTCTTGTATTTTATATCTTTTAGATCTGAATTTTGGAACTGGTTTTTTTATTTCAGGAATTATTGTCTCTTGATCAGTATTTTCACTTAAGACTGGTTCATCTGTTACTGTTAGTTCTTCAGATGAGATTAATTCCATTTCCAATTCAGCTTTAATTTCTACAGGATCATTGATATCTAAGTTGCCTTCGTTGATATTTTTCTGTTCTTCTTTCTCACTTTCTTTTAAAAGCTCTTCTCTTTCTTTCTCTTCTTCTTCTTTTATTTTAGCTAAATCACTTTGTGGTATTTGATAGTAATCTGATTGAATATCATTAAAAGATAAAAAACCATGTCTATCTCTTCCAAAATCAATAAATGCAGCTTGCAGAGATGGTTCTACACGGCTTACTTTTCCTAGATATATATTATTCTTGATTAGGTTATTTTTTAAACCTTCGTACTCGTAGTCTTCAATATTATCACCTGATTTAAGCACAACTCTAGTTTCATTAGGATGCGAAGCATCAATGTACAAATTTTTTTCCATATATTTTTTATTAGTTGTTTCATTTTATTTAAATAATTTTAAATTCTGTATAAATTTTGATGCCTTAACTTTAACAAATTCACGTGTATATTAAACTAAAATGCATCGAATTATTAAAAATATATTTATACTAATTTTAAGCTTTGGTCTATTAAGTGGATTTTCTATATTAGCTGTTTTATGGGCTTTTTCTAATAATTTGCCAGATTATAAATTCCTTAAAAACTATAAACCTCCCGTTTCTAGTAAAGTATATTCTGGCGAGGGTGAATTAGTAAATGATTTTTCAACAGAAAAAAGAATTTTTGTACCTTATAACTCAATATCAAAAAAAGTAATTAATTCTTTTTTATCTGCTGAAGATAAAAATTTTTATTCACATCCTGGTGTAGATGCAAAGGGAGTATTAAGAGCGGTTGTAAATAATATTTCAAATATTACGTCATCAAGAAGATTGGAAGGTGCCTCCACTATAACACAACAAGTAGCAAAAAATTTTTTATTAACTAATGAGATAAGTTTAAATAGAAAGATCAAAGAAGCAATCTTGGCTTTTAGAATTGAAAGAGTTCTTTCAAAGGAAAGAATATTAGAACTATATTTAAATCAAATTTATCTTGGTGGAGGTGCTTATGGAGTTGCATCAGCAAGTTTAGAATATTTTGATAAGCCAATTAGTGAACTAAGTTATGATGAAGCTGCGTTATTAGCAGCATTACCAAAGGCACCAAGCAGATACAATCCTTATAAAGATATTGTCCTAGCTAAATTTAGGAGAGATCTAGTTTTAACAAATTTATATGAAAATAACTATATTAATAAAATGCAATATGAAGAATTTATTAATAATAAGATTATATTAAAAAAAAGAAAAAAAACTTTTACAGAGGACACAAGTTATTATGTTGAGGACATTAGAAAGGACGTTGTTAATCAACTAGGCTTTGAAAAAGTTTATAAACAAGGGCTAAACATAAGTACACCAATAGATTTAAGTTTACAAAAAATTGCCATAAAATCTTTAAGAGAAGGTCTGATTAGTTATGATAAAAGAAAAGGATGGCGTGGACCATTATTAAGAGGAAAAAAATCAAATAATTGGAAAGATGAAATAGATAAATTGAAACTAGAAAGATCAGTTAATTGGAATTTAGCCATAGTAAAAAAAATTGATAAATTTTCTGTAGAAATTGAAACAGAAAATAGATTAAAAGGAACTATTAAATATGAAAATATTTCTTGGATCAAAAAAGAATTTAATGAAATATTAATGGTTGGAGATGTGATTTATGTAGAAAATATAAAGGGTAATATATTTACTTTAAGACAATTACCATTAGTAAATGGAGGTATAGTTGTAATGGACCCTTTTACAGGAAGAGTTTTAGCATTAAGTGGTGGCTTTAGTTTTAAAAAAAGTGAATTTAATAGAGCTACACAAGCATTGAGACAACCTGGTTCAGCATTTAAACCTTTTATTTATGCACTTGCTCTTGAAAACGGTTACACTCCATCTACTTTGATCTTGGATGCTCCACTAGTTTTGGAACAAGGATCGGATTTAAAAATGTGGAAACCAGAAAATTATGGAAAAAAATTTTATGGACCATCAACATTGAGAATGGGGCTAGAAAAATCTAGAAATCTGATGACTGTTAGAATCGCACAAGACCTTGGCTTAAAAAAAATAGTTAATTTTTCTAAACAATTGGGCATTTATGATAATCCAAGTGAACTTTTGTCAATTTCCTTAGGATCTGCTGAAACAACATTGCTAAAGTTAACATCAGCTTATTCTTCATTTGTTAACGGAGGAAAACTTATAAAGCCAATTATGATTGATCGAATTCAAGACAGTGAAGGAAATACAATATTTAACAATGAAAAAAGAAAATGTATAAATTGTGATCAATTATCTTATTTAGATAAAAATTATCCAAAAATAGATGATAAATTTCCCCAAATATTTTCTGCTGAAACAGCCTATCAAATGACTTCAATATTAGAAGGGGCTATTCAAAATGGAACAGGGAAAAAATTAAAAGATCTTAATTTGGATTTAGCAGGAAAAACAGGTACCACAAATGGTAATACGGATACTTGGTTTATAGGATTTACTTCGAAGCTTGCAATAGGAGTATATGTTGGCTCAGATAACCCAAGATCCTTAGGAAGATATGAAACAGGTGCAAAAACAGCGTTACCAATCTTTAAAAGTTTTGTAAAAAATGCTGTCAAGAAAGAAGACGCAAGACCATTTAAGGTTGCTGATGGTATTTTAATGAGAGTTATAGATCCTGTAACAGGTGAGAAAGCATTGATAGAGAGTAAGTCTACTATAATTGAAGCTTATAAAGATACTGCAATTGATAACGCATTAAACAAAGATATTAATAATAGATTAAAAAATGATAATATATTAAGGTTCTATTAATGGAAAATGAATATTTAAGTTACAGATCTGAAATAAAAAAGATTAATCAAAGAGTTAAGGAGTACCTTTGAAAAAAATGATATTCATTCAAAGTTAGAGAAAAACAATCAAAAGATGCTAGAAAATAATTTCTGGCAAGATAAATCAAATACACAAAAAATAATTAAAGAAAAAAAACTATATGAGGAGTTAATAAACTCATATGATAATTCTGTTAAGTCTTTAACAGACTTACATGAATTAAATGAATTGGCACTAGAGGATAAAAATCAATCAATAACTATAGAAATTTTAGAGAGCATTAAAGATCTAAAAAAATCTGTAAAAAAAAATGAAACAAAATGTTTTTTATCAAATGAAACTGATAGTTTAGATGGGTACATAGAAATTCATGCAGGTGCTGGAGGAACTGAAAGCCAAGACTGGGCTGAAATGTTAAGAAGAATGTATTTAAAATGGTCTGTAATTAAAGGTTTTAAATCAGAGTTAATAAGTGAACATAAGGGTGATGAAGCTGGCATAAAGTCATCAATAATAAAAATTAAAGGTGATTATGTTTTTGGATGGTTAAAATCTGAATCTGGCATTCATAGGTTAGTAAGAATTTCCCCATTTGATTGGCCGCAAGAAGACATACAAGTTTTGCTAGTGTTTGGGTTTATCCTGTAGTTGATGAAAATATTGATATTGAAATTATAGAGAAAGATTTAAGAATTGATACCTACAGATCTAGTGGAGCTGGTGGTCAACATGTTAATACAACAGACAGCGCGGTTAGAATTACTCATTTACCTTCCAACATAGTTGTTCAATGTCAAAACGAAAGATCTCAGCATAAAAATAAAGAAACATGCATGAATATGCTTAAAGCTAGACTTTATAATTCTGAAATAAAAAAAGAGAAAAAGAAAGCCAAACAATAGAGTCTTCCAAATCAGAAATTGGATGGGGGCATCAAATTAGATCTTATGTACTTCACCCATATAGGATGGTAAAAGATAATAGAACTAATTTTGAAAGCTCAAACCCAGATAAAATATTAGATGGTGAAATTGATGATTTTTTAGAAAGCTCACTTTATAAAATTAGATGATTAAAAAAATAATTAAAATTCTGTCAGTATTGTTATTAATTTTAACAGTAGCAATTATTTACCTAAGTACTTATGGAATAAAAACTGAAAGATTCAATGATAAAATTATAAAAAATGTTTTAAATATTAATAATAAAGTTCAACTTTCTTTGAATGATGTTAATTATTTGTTAAATCCTTTTAATTTCACAATTAAAGCCACAACTAAGAATCCTAAAATTTTATTACAAGACAAAAAACTGGATATAGATGAGGTTAAAACTAATATATCTTTAAAATCTTTAATAATAGATCAATTTTCTATTGATGATTTAAAAATTTCCACAAAAGAAATTAAGCTTAAAGATATAATTTTATTAGCAAGATCATTTGAAAACTCACCAGAACTTTTTATCTTAGATAGCATAACAAAGAATGGATTAATTTCAGCTAATATTAGTATTTCTTTTGATACAGATGGAAAAATAGAAAACAATTTTTTAATAAAAGGTGTCGTTAAAAAAGCAAAATTTAATATTCTTAACCAAGCAGAAATTAAAGATCTAAACCTTTCATTTGATATAACTAAAAATCAATTCATGCTAAGTGAGATAGAAACAAAACTTAATAATATAAAGATAACATCACCGTTAATAAGAATTAAAGAAAAAAAAAATTTATTTTTTATTGATGGAGAGTTATTCAATAATCATGAAAATTTTGATATTAAAAAACTTAGACCAATAATAGGAGATTTATTTGATATCCTTAATACAGAAAAAATTAATTTTAGTTCGGTAAATGTTTTTTCATTTAATGTAGACCGAAAATTAAAATTTAATGATCTAAAATTAGAAACAAATATTGATTTAAAACATTTAAAAATTAATACAGAAAACCTCAATTTAAAACCTTATTTACCTAATTTTGAAGATCAAATAATACTTAAAAATCATAAAATTAAGATTAAATTTAATAAAGATAAATTAGATATCAGCGGTAAGGGAAATTTTTATTTAGAAGATAAATTTGATAATTTATCTTATAGAATTTTGAGTGATGGTACTAAAATATCTTTTGATACGATATTTAGAATTAAAAATAATCCATTTATTATAAAATTTTTAGAATATGAAAAAAAAGAGGGAATTAATTCTGATATATCAATTAAAGGAGTTTATAAAAAAAATAAAGAATTATTATTTCAAGTCATTTCTTTAAAAGAAAGAAAAAACCAAATTTTAATAAAAAATCTGCTTGTTAATGAAAATACTAAAATAATCAATGTGGACCTTATTAATCTTAATTATAAAAATGATAAAAATATTTTAAATAAAATTGAATTAAAAAAAGATAAATCAAATATTTATATTAAGGGAAAAAATTTTGATGCTACAAAATTAATAGATAATATTATGGAAAATACTAAAGATAATAAATCAATTTTTCAGAATTTAAATTCTAAAGTTTTTATTACAATAGATAAAACTTATATAAATAAAGATGATTATGTTAATAAATTATCAGGATACTTGATTTATAAGGAAAATAAAATAAATGAATTAAATTTAAAATCTATTTTTCCAAACGATAAAAAAATTAATTTATCTATTCAAACAAATGGCGAAAAAGAAACTATTACAAATTTTTTTACAGGGTATCCAAAAGCACTAATTAAAAGATATGATTTTATTAAAGGTTTTGAAGAAGGATATTTAAACTTTTATTCAGTTAAAAAAAATGGTGTATCAAATTCAGTACTTGTAATTGATAATTTTAAAGTTAGAGAAGTCCCCGCTTTTGCTAAACTTTTAAGCTTAGCTTCTCTACAGGGTATTGCTGACCTCTTAACAGGAGAAGGAATTAGGTTTACTGATTTTGAAATGAGCTATAGTACTCAAAAAGGTCTTATAAACATTGAAGAAATGTATGCCATTGGTCCTGCTGTTTCAATATTGATGGATGGTTACATTGAAAAAAAAAAATTAATCAGTTTGAGAGGAACATTGGTTCCTGCAACAACCATAAATAGATCTATAGCTTCAATTCCACTACTGGGTAAAATACTGATAGGAGAAAAAACGGGTGAAGGTGTTTTTGGTGTAAGCTTTAAGATTAAAGGTCTTCCAAAAAATTTATCCACAACTGTAAATCCTATTAAAACTTTAACACCTAGATTTATAACGAGAACATTGGAAAAAATTAAAAAGAACTAAATTAATTCAACTTTAATATGTTTTTTTTTACCAAGAGAAAGCTTAATTAAACTGTCTTTAAATAATTTATTAGTAATTAAAAACTTTTCATCAGAAATAACCTGACTATTTATTCTAATACCATTTCCTTTTATTAACCTTCGAATTTCACTTTTGGAGTCTTTTAACTTAGATAAAATTATTAGATCTATAATATTTATATTATCATCTAACATTTGTTTGTTAATTTGAATAGTTGGCAAGTTATCACCCAATAAATTTCCAGAAAATGTTTGTTTTGCTGTTTCTTGACATTTTCTTGCTTCATTTTCACCATGCAGCATAGATGTAGCTTTATTAGCAAGTAAAATTTTTAGTTCATTAATATTATCATTTTTAATATTTTCAATTTCATCAATATTAATATCTGTAAAAATTTTTAAGAACTTTAATACGTCTCGATCATCAATATTTCTCCAAAATTGCCAGTAATCATATGCTGAAAGAAATTTTTTATCTAGCCAAACAGCTCCAGATACAGTTTTGCCCATTTTTGCACCTGAAGCCAATGTAATAAGAGGTGTCGTTAAACCATAAACATGATTGTTTGAATATCTTTTTATAAGATCAACTCCATTAACGATATTACCCCATTGATCTGAACCACCAATTTGAAGCATGCATTTTTCTTTTTTATTCAATTCTAAAAAATCATAAGCTTGCAAAATCATATAGTTAAACTCCATATAACTTAATGACTGTTCTCTTTCTAATCTAATTTTAACACTATCGAAACTTAACATTTTATTGATTGTAAAATGTTTTCCTACATCTCTTAGAAAAGAAATATAATTTAAATTTTTAAGCCAAGTATAGTTATTAACAAATATGGGTTTTGTTTTGGAGTCTTTATCATCTAAAAATTTTTTTAAGATTTTTTCAATATTATTTATATTTTTTTCAATCTCTTCTTCAGATAAAATTGTCCTAGTTTTATCTTTTCCAGAGGGGTCACCTATTCTAGTGGTACCACCTCCCAATAAAACTATTGGTTGGTGACCATGTTTTTGTAACAATCTAAGACACATAATTTGAAGCAAACTGCCAACATGAAGGCTTTCAGCCGTGCAATCAAAACCTATGTAAGCTCTAATTTTTTCTTTATTTAGTAGTTGAGACAGATTTTCTTCTCCAGTACACTGGTAAAAGAAACCTCGATCTTTAAATTCTTTTAAAAATTTATTCATAAATATGTTATCTAGAATATACAATATTTACTTAAAAAATAAGAATGGAAAAATTATATACTTCTTTAGGGTTAATGAGTGGCACATCTATGGATGGGGTTGATGCATCACTTATTAGATCTGACGGTGAAAATAACTATGAACCTTTATTTGATAAATATTTTGAGTATGATGAGGTAATCTATTTAGACTTATTAAATCTAAGAGATAAAATAAATTCAACAAAAGATCTAACAACTAATTCTTATCAAATTAGCGAGCTTGAGAGAAAAATTACATTATTTCACGTCAAAATTAGTAAAGAAATTATAAAGAACACTAGAATAGATATAGATTTAATCGGTTTTCATGGTCAGACAATTTTTCATAATGCTCAGGAAAAAATATCGAGACAAATTGGAGACGGAAATTTACTATCAAGTCTTTTAAAAAAAGATGTAGTTTATAAATTTAGAGAAAATGACATTCTTAATGGGGGACAAGGAGCTCCATTAACCCCAATCTTTCACAACTTACTTGTAAATCAGAATCAAATTGAGAAACCTGCTTGTGTTTTAAATGTAGGAGGTATTGCAAATATTAGTCTTGTTGTATCAAAAAATAATCAAGACTTAAAAAGTTTTGATGTAGGTCCAGGTAATTGTCTCTTAGATGAATGGGTTAGAAGACACACAAAAATGAAATATGATAAAAATGGAGAAGCTTCAAACATTGGAAGAACATGTGAAGTTATTTTAAATCAAGCGATTGATAATTTTGATAATATAAGTAATCAAAAAAAACTTTCATTTGATATAAAGGACTTTGATCTAAGTTTTGTGAAAGGTCTTTCATATGAAGATGGCTTATCAACATTAGTAGATTTTACTGCAATAATAATTTATCAGTCTATTTTAGAATTAATCAAAATTAAAGAAAATGAAAAGTTATTAATAATAGTTTGTGGTGGTGGGAGAAAAAATCTATCTTTAATGGAAAGTATAAAAAAAAGACTGCCAAAAAATATCTCTTTAAAAACAATTGATGATTATAAAATTGATGGAGATTTTATCGAGTCTCAGGCTTTTGCCTATCTTGCTATTAGATCTGTACTCAAAAAGGAAATTTCATATCCTAGTACTACTGACGTACAAAAACCTTGCTCGGGTGGAGTTTTGGTTAAAAACTATTAAGATTAAAATAAAGCGGATTCTTTTTTGATGTACTTATCTAAGCTTTTTACCAACACGTCTTCTGTTTTAGTAAAAAAATGATTGGCATCATTTATAGCTTGAAAATCAACCTTGATACCTTTCTGAGCACTTAATCTTTTATCCAAATCTTTAATATGTTCTAATGGAACAAGTTCATCTTTTTTACCATAAATCATTAAACCTGAAGTAGGGCATGGAGATAAAAATGAAAAGTCATATACATTTGGTTGTGGTGATATTGCAATAAATCTATTTATTTCTGGTCTTCTCATTAATAATTGCATTGCTATTAGCGATCCAAAAGAAAATCCTGAAACCCAACATTGTGAGTTATCAAAATTTTCACGTTCTAACCAATCTAGAGCTGCAGCTGCATCAGCAAGTTCGCCTTGACCGTTATCAAATTCACCATCGCTTTTACCAACACCTCTAAAATTCACTCTACAAACAGAAAACTCATTTTCCATAAATGTGTGAAATGTATCTACTACAACTTTATTATTCATTGTTCCACCATACTGAGGATGTGGTTGTAATACTAAAGCTATAGGTGAAGTAATCTTATCACTTTTATAATACTTAGCTTCCATTCTTCCGGCAGGTCCAGGTATAAAAACTTCTACTATTTTATTATCCATAAATGATATTGATTATTATTCTCAAAAAAAAAATACACATATCACAACTAAGCGACAATATGTTATCTTTTTTACATATTGTATACTTGACTAATTTAGTCAAGATTGTATAAAAAGCCTTCTTAAATAAGGGTAAAATGAAATTAACATCAAAAGGTAGATATGCAGTAATGGCATTAGCTGATCTCGCTAAGTTTAATAGCGTTAATCCAGTATCTTTAAGAGATATATCGTTAAGACAAGGAATTTCCTTAGATTTTTTAGAACAAATTTTTTCTAAATTAAAAAAATACAATATTGTGAAAAGCATTAGAGGAACTAATGGTGGTTATATCTTAAACAAAGAACCAGAAGAAATTAAATTAGCAAATATACTTAGTGCTGTAGATGAAGAAGTTAAAACTGTTCAATGTAAAAAAGAATCTAAAAAAGGATGTAACAGCAAGACAACAAAGTGCATTACTCATAATTTGTGGGATGAACTTGAGATTCATATCAATAATTTTTTTGAACAAAAAAACTTAAAAGATCTTATTAACAATTCTTCAGAAAGTAGAAATTAAAATGGACGCAAGAGAAAAGGAAATAGAAAAATTAAAAGACTATAAATATGGTTTTTCAACAGATATTGAAAACACTCGAGCTCCTAAAGGTTTAAATGAAGAAGTAATTAAGTTTATCTCGAATATTAAAAAAGAACCACAATGGATGCTTGATTGGAGACTTAAAGCATTTGAAAGACTAAAACAATTAAAAGAACCAAATTGGCAAAAACCTAAATATCCTAAAATAGATTATCAAGATCTTTATTATTATTCAGCACCAAAAAGTATGGACGATAAGCCAAAAAGTTTAGACGAATTAGATCCAAAATTACTAGAGACTTATAATAAACTTGGAATACCCCTGCAAGAACAAGCAAGACTTAATGGAATTGCAGTTGATGCTGTGTTTGATTCTGTTTCTGTTGCAACAACATTCAAAGGTGAGTTAAATAAAAAAGGAATTATTTTTTGCTCTATGTCAGAAGCGATACGAGAACACCCTGAATTAGTAAAAAAATACTTAGGTTCTGTAATTCCATTATCAGATCATTACTTTGCAACACTTAACTCAGCAGTCTTTACTGATGGGTCATTCGTTTATATTCCTGAAGGTGTAAGATGCCCGATGGAACTTTCTACTTATTTTAGAATTAATGCTACAGAAACAGGTCAATTTGAAAGAACTTTGATCATTGCTGATAAAGGAAGTTATGTAAGTTATTTAGAAGGGTGTACTGCACCAATGAGAGACGAAAATCAATTGCATGCTGCTAATGTAGAATTAATTGCACTAGATGATGCTGAAATTAAATATTCAACGGTTCAAAATTGGTACCCTGGAGATAAAGATGGTGTAGGAGGTATTTATAATTTTGTTACTAAAAGAGGATTATGTAAGGGGAAAAATTCAAAAATTTCATGGACACAAGTCGAGACAGGTTCAGCAATCACATGGAAGTATCCAAGTTGTATTTTAAAAGGAGATAATTCTGTTGGAGAATTTTATTCAATAGCTATCACCAATAATCATCAGAAAGCAGACACTGGTACAAAGATGATTCATCTTGGAAAAAATACAAAAAGCAAAATAATTTCTAAAGGTATATCGGCTGGTTTTGCTGATAATACATACAGAGGATTAGTGGATATCGCTAGAAATGCTGATAATGCGAGGAATTTTACTCAATGCGATTCTCTTTTGATGGGTAACAAGTGTGGAGCACATACAGTTCCATATATAAAGAATAAAAATTCTAGCTCAAATATTGAGCATGAAGCAACTACATCAAAAATTAGTGAAGAACAATTATTTTACTGTAATCAAAGAGGTTTAAATCAAGAAGAGGCTGTTAGTTTAATTGTTAATGGTTTTTGCAAAGAAGTGTTACAGCAGCTTCCAATGGAATTTGCTGTTGAAGCGCAAAAATTAGTTGGTATCAGTTTAGAAGGGAGTGTTGGTTAATGTTAACAATTAAAGATCTTAAAGCAAATATTGATAATAAAGAAATATTAAAAGGATTAAATTTAGAAATTAAGCCAGGGGAAGTACATGCAATTATGGGACCGAATGGATCTGGTAAAAGCACTCTATCAAATGTTCTTTCAGGGAAAAAAGGTTACACAATAACTGGCGAAGTAAAGTATTTTACTGAAAATCTTTTAGATTTAGAGATTGAAGAAAGAGCTCATAAAGGAATATTTTTAGCATTCCAATATCCACTTGAAATACCAGGAGTTAACACCAATATATTCTTAAAAACATCTCTAAATGCAATTAAAAAAGCTAAAGGTGAAAAAGAATTAGATGCCATTGAATTCTTAAAATTAGTTAAACAAAAAGCAGGCGAATTAAAATTCGATGAAAAAATACTAAGCAGACAATTAAATGTAGGTTTTTCTGGTGGAGAAAAGAAAAAAAATGAAATACTTCAAATGTCTATATTAAATCCTAAGCTGTCTATTCTAGACGAAACAGATTCCGGACTTGATATCGATGCTTTAAAAATAGTTTCAGAAGGTGTTAATGCATTAAGAAGTAAAGAAAGTTCTTTTTTAATCATTACTCATTATCAAAGATTATTAGAATATATAAAACCAGATTTTGTGCATGTTTTAATTAATGGACAAATAGTTAAATCGGGTGGGTCAGAACTTGCATTAGAACTTGAAAACAAAGGATACGAAAGTTTAAGTTAGATTATGGAACAACTAAAAGTAGATTTTAATAAAGTCATAGAAAGTTTAAAACTTTCAGAGAAAAGTATAAATTCTAGAAAAGAAAACTTTAATCAATTTGTAGAGAATGGTTTTCCAAATAAAAGAGCGGAAGATTGGAAATTTTCAGATTTGAATCAGATAATTTCTTCTAATATTGAAAATTTACGCTTTCATACCGACTTTGAAATAAGTGAGATTGATGAAACTACCTTTATTGATAAATTTGCACATAATAAGATAATTTTTCTTAACGGAGTAATTTCAAAAGTTGATTTTAGCTCTGAAGATGACACTAAAGTTTTGATAACAAGAGATTTAAATCAAAATGAAAATTCTAAAGAAGTTAATTCATTGGTTTCATTGAACAATGCTCTCATTGCCAGTTATATCAGGGTAACGGTTAAAGAGAACTATTCAATGAATGAGCCATTAATTATATACAATATTACAACCAAAGAACTTAAATCAACAGCGATCAATTTGAAAACAGACATTGTTCTCGAAAAAAATAGTAGTTTGAAACTTATAGATTTGTTTGATGATAGTTCTGAAAATAATTTTATAAATATAGTTCAAAATTTTGATATTGCACAAGATGCTATTCTTAAAAATTATAAGATTGATCATAAAAAAAATTCTAATATTAAATATTCTTATAATAATATTAATTTAGAAAAAAATAGTATTTCAGAAAACTTTATTTTTTCGACTGGGTCTAAATTTATAAAAAATGAAATTAATTGTAATTTAAATGATGAGTACAGCTCAGCATTTATTAATGGAATAATAAATTTAACAAACTCACAACATCATGAAATCAAAACTAATATTAATCATCTAGCTGAAAATACAAAAAGCTATCAATTAATTAAAAGTGTTTTAAATGAAAATGCAAAAGGTATTTATCAAGGTAAAATTTATGTAGACTCAAAAGCTCAAAAAACAAATGGGTATCAACTTAGTAAGGCTTTATTATTAAGTGAGAATACTGAATTTGATGGAAAACCAGAACTTGAGATCTATGCTGATGATGTAAAATGCTCTCATGGAGCAACATCTGGAAATTTAGATGAAGATGCAATATTTTACTTGATGTCCCGTGGTTTGAGTAATCAGCAATCAAAAGAATTATTAATCAATGGTTTTTTACTTGATGCAGTAGAAAAAATTACAGATATAGAAATTAAAGATCTAATTAAAAATATGATAGGAATTACAGAATGAGTATATCAGACATAAAAAAAGAGTTTCCAATATTTAGTAACAAGATTCATAATAACGATCTTGTTTATCTTGATAGTGCTAACTCATCTCAAAAACCACAATCAGTAATTGATAGAGTTAACGAATTTTATACTAATGAATTTTCAAATACTGGCAGAAGTGTTCATTACTTAGCTGTGGCAGCAACTAATCTTTATGAAAATACACGATCTTCTGTTCAAAAATATATTAATGCTAAAGATAAAAATGAAATTGTATTTACTAAAGGTGCCACAGAAGCAATTAACCTTGTGGCTAATACTTTTGGCCAAAAATATTTAGAACATGGAGACGAAATTCTTATAACTGAACTTGAACATCACTCTAATTATGTGCCATGGCACTTTTTAAGACAATCAAAAGGAATTAAGATTGAATTTGCAGAAATTAATGATGATGGGGAAATTACTCTCGAAAGTATTGAAAAAAAAATAAATTCAAAAACAAAATTAATTGCTATTACTCATTTATCTAATGTGACTGGAGCTGTTTTGCCAGTTAAAGAAATAACAGAATTAGCTCACTCAAAAGGTATCGCAGTTTTAGTTGATGGTTGTCAGGGTGCGCCACATTTAAAGTTAGATATGCAAGATATTGACTGTGATTTTTACGCTATTTCATGTCATAAAATGTATGGACCAACTGGTCTTGGAGTGCTTTATGCTAAAAAAAAATGGTTAGAACAATTACCTCCTTATCAAGGTGGTGGTGGTATGATTAATGACGTTAAAAAAGACAGTATCACTTATGGTGATTTGCCAAACAAATATGAAGCAGGAACAATGGCAACAGCACAAGTTATTGCCTTTGATCAATCTATAAAGTTTCTAGAAAAAGTTGGAATAGAAAGTATGATTAAACATGAACAAGAATTAATTGAATATGGACAAGAAATCTTAAAAAGAAACAATTCTGTTAAATTAATAGGTAATCCTAAAAATAGAGCTGCAGTTTTATCTTTTACAATTGAAGGTGTACATCCACACGACATAGCCACTATATTAGATGAAGATGGTGTTGCTATAAGAGCTGGACACCATTGCTGTCAAATCTTACATGATAAATTAGGAATTTCAGCAAGCGCACGTGCTTCTTTAGGTGTTTATAATACAAAGGAAGATCTAGACCAACTTAATAGCTCAATAAATAACTGTAAAAAAATTTTTAATCTATAATGAATATTAAAGAACTTTATCAAGAAATTATTTTAGAACATGGAAAAAATCCACGCAATCTAAGAAAGACAGAAAATTTTAACAAAGATGCAAAAGGTAATAACCCTTTATGTGGTGATAATGTTCATATATTTCTAAAATTGGATGAAGATAAAAAAGTACAAGATGTTTCATTTGAGGGAAGTGGCTGTGCAATTTCAATGGCATCAGCATCAATTATGACCGATTTAATGAAGGGAAAAGAAGAAGCTCAAGTCAAAGAAATTGTAAATGATTTTTTGGGTATGATTAAAGAAAACCCTGAATTAAAATCAAAAAATTTACAGGAAGATGAAAAAACTAAGTTAATGTGCTTATCTGGAGTAAAACAATATCCAATGAGAGTAAAATGTGCAACATTATCATGGCACACTTTAATTTCTGCAATTGACAAAACTCAAGAAGAAATCAATACTGAAAACTAGATAAAATTATGGATTTAAGAGAACAAGTAATAGCTGAAATTAGAAAAATTTATGATCCTGAGATACCAGTTAATATTTATGAATTAGGTTTGATTTATGATGTTAAGGTAAAAGAGAATAAAGCTAAAATTATAATGACTTTAACTACACCCAATTGTCCTGTCGCTGAAAGCTTACCTCAAGAAGTTAAAGATAGTGCCATGCAAGTGGAAGGTATTAAAGAAGTTGATCTTGATTTAGTTTTTGAACCACCTTGGGAAAAGTCAATGATGTCAGAGGCGGCTAAATTGGAGTTAAATTTATAATGAATCCAATAATTAAACTAAGTGATAATGCTGCAAGTCGTATTAAAGAAATTATGTCTGGAATTGAATCAAGCTCAATTGGTGTCAGAGTAGCAGTCAAATCTGGTGGTTGTGCAGGAATGTCATATGTTATGGAATATGCTAAAGAAGTTAATCCTACAGATGAGATTATCGAAGATAAGGGTGTAAAAGTATTTGTTGATGCAGCTGCAGTAATGTATCTACTTGGAACCGAAATGGACTATAAAAAAGAGGAGTTTTCTTCATCATTTGTGTTCAATAATCCCAATGAATCTGAGCGTTGTGGCTGTGGAGAATCTTTTAAAGTCTAATATAACAAATACGCATATCAGTATTGCAATTTACGCATATCTATGGTATTTAATAAATATGAACAAATTTGAATTTAAAAATCTTGTTAAATCATTAGAAAAATCATTAAAAGAAAGAACATTCTTTAAGACTCTTCGAACGGAAGTAAATACTGGTGCTAATGGCACGCAGGATTATGTTGTTAAAAAAGGAATTAACAAAGATAAAATCGCAACTACTAGACAGTAATAATTTTAGCTACTGTAATACATCTCAAACTCAACAGGATGAGGCGCATGTTCAAATCTATGTATCTCTTCAAATTTTAATGCAATGTAAGCATCAATTTGATCATCCGTAAATACACCACCTTCAGTTAAAAAATCTCTATCCTTATCTAAACTTTCCATAGCTTCTCTTAGGGAGCCACAAACAGTTGGGATATTTCTAACCTCTTCAGGAGGTAAGTCATAAAGATCTTTATCAAAAGATTCACCTGGATGAATTTTATTTTTAATACCATCTAAACCAGCCATAAGCATAGCGGCAAAAGTTAAGTAAGGGTTTCCTGATGCATCAGGAAATCTTATCTCACATCTAGCACCATTTTTATTTAAACTAATCGGTATTCTACAAGATGCAGATCTATTTCTTGCTGAGTAAGCCAATAGTACAGGTGCTTCAAATCCTGGTATTAATCTTTTATAACTATTTGTTGTAGAGTTTGAAAAAGCATTAATAGCTTTTGCATGCTTTAAAATACCACCAATATAATGTAATGCTATCTCTGATAATCCGGCATAAGCTTCACCAGAAAAAACGGGCTTATCATTTTTCCAAATTGATTGATGAATATGCATTCCAGAACCATTGTCACCAGCAACAGGTTTAGGCATAAACGTTGCTGTTTTTCCAAATGAATGAGAAACCATTTGAACTACATATTTATAAAGCTGAACATTATCTGCTGTTGCAACTAAAGTTCCAAAAACCATACCTAGCTCATGTTGACTTGGAGCAACTTCATGGTGATGTTTTTCAACTTTAACTCCTACTTCTTTTAAACTTTTTAAATATTCACCTCTCATATCTTGTTCGCTATCAACTGGAGGAACTGGAAAGTATCCACCTTTTACTGGAGGTCTGTGACCCATATTTCCATTGGCATATATGGTTCCAGAATTATAAGGACCTTCTTTGCTGTCTATTATAAAACCAGTATTATTTGGATTGTTATTAATTCTAACATCGTCAAAAACAAAAAATTCGGGTTCAGGACCAAAAAATGCCTTATCACCAATTCCAGATTTTTTTAAATATTCTTCTGCTTTTTTTGCTGTTCCTCTTGGGTCTCTTTCGTAAGGAGATTTTTTAACAGCATCTAAAATGTCACAAAAAAGTATTAAAGTATTATGAGAAGTAAAAGGATCCATAACAAGTCTTGATGTATCAGGTTTTAAAATCATATCTGATTCGTTGATAGCCTTCCACCCAGCTATGGATGAACCATCAAAAAATACACCCTCATTAAGCATTTCTTCGTCAACAATCGTATGGTCCATAGTTAAATGCTGAAGTTTTCCTCTAGGGTCAGTAAACCTTAAATCAATAAATTCAACTTCTTTATCTTTAATAAATTTTAATACATTACTAGCAGTCATAGTTTCTCCCTTTTTAAATTTTGTAGCCCATTATTAGCAAATCTTTTTAAAACAATATTGCTTGATTAATAAATATCACCTATGCGTTTTTTACATATGAATTACAACATTATTTGCTAAATTAGCAATCAATTGTTAGTTGAAATATGAGCTTATTAGACAAAGAACCGGTTAAAAGAGTGGAAAAATTTCTTAAAGATTTTGACCAATCTTTGGAAGTTATCGTACTTGAGAATTCGGCCAGAACAGCAAAAGATGCAGCAATAGCTTTAGGTTGTGATGTGGGTGCAATTGTTAAGAGCTTATTATTTAAAACTGGGGATAATTTTACCTTGTGTTTAGTGGCAGGTGACAAGAGATGTTCATTAAATAAATTAAAAAAGATTAAAGATGAAAAAGATATTTCTATGGCTTCTCCAGAAGAAGTTAAAAATCAAACTGGCTATACAATAGGTGGTGTTTCACCAGTAGGTCATTTAAATAAGCTAGAAATTTTTATAGATAAATCTTTAGAAAGGTTTAATGAACTGTTTGCTGCAGCGGGACATCCAAACTGTGTTTTTAAGATTAATTTTAATGATATTCAAAAAATTACATATGGGAAAGTTGAAGATATAATTGAATGAGACAACCTAAATTAATTGATTATACTCTATTAGTAATTTTATCTTTAATATGGGCTTCAGCTTTTTTTAATATAAAAATTGCAACAGAATCCTTTGGTCCTATTACAATTGCTTTCTTAAGAGTTTTTTTTGGATCAATTCCAGTACTATTATTATGTTTTTATAAAAAAATTAAAATAGAAGCTTTTTCAAAAGATTGGTATTGGTTTGCTATAATTGGATTTGTAAATTTGGTGCTACCTTTTTTTTTAATTGCCTACGGTGTAAAATCAGTTCAAAGTAATTTAGCAGCAATATTAATGTCTACTACACCATTAAGCTCAACTGTATTAGGACATTTTTTTACTAAAAATGAAAAATTTAATTTTATTAAAACATTTGGAATATTAATAGGTTTTTCAGGAATAGTTTATTTATTTTCAGACAATATTTTAATTAATGATAATAATTTTTTCTCTGCATTAATGATTTTACTTGGGTCAACTTGTTATGTCATAGGTGGAGTTTTAACTCTTAAAATCAGTGATAAAAAAAATGAGAATGTAACAGGCTCAATATTAATTTGGGCTATAATAATTTTGATACCCTTAGTTTCTTTTATAGAAAAACCTTGGGAAACTACACCCTCAATAGTGTCAAGTATTTCTGTAGTTTATCTTGGTTTAGTATCAACAGGTTTAGCATGGCTTCTTAGATTTAGAATTTTAAAAAACAATGGACTAATATTTCAGTCTCAAGTTTCTTATTTAATACCTATTTTTGGAATTATTTTAAGTTATATATTTTTAGATGAACTAATTACTGATAAAGTTTTAGTTTCATTATTCGCAGTATTAATAGGACTTTATTTTGTAAAAAAAGCAGGACAAAAAAATTGAAAAGTTATTATAAATAATAGTATTATAGATTCATTGTATATATAATAATTAGTATGCATTTTGATAAAATAAAAATATTAATTTATACCATACTAATATTCCCAATTATTTTAATTATTATAAATTCAGATATAGTTGCTAATTTATACTGGCAATTATCGTCAAGATTTGTTGATTATATGGCGATGGTTAATTGGCTTGAGTGTCACTCGCTTGGTGTGGACTTATATGTTATTAACGAGAGCTACTCAGTAATCTGTGATGGTAAAAAAGCTTATCCAATATCTTATGGACATGCTTTGCTTTTTCTTCCTTACAACGATGTATTAGCAGTTTTTTATACTAAATATTTGCCCTTTATAATAATTTTTTTATTTATTTTTTTAACAATAAAAATTATTAATCCAAAAAATAAGATTGAAAAACTATTATTGTTTTTAATTATATTTAATCCGTCAGTGCTTCTAGCTTTTGATAGATTAAATTTTGATATGATTGTTTATATACTAGCTATCATAATTTGTTTTAATAGAATTTATGTTATTAATTGGTTTTCTATTTTATTTGTATCTTTAATTAAAGTTTATCCAGTAGCATTATTTATTAATATATTTTTTGAAAGCCAAAAAAGAACAAATAAAAATATTTTTTTAGTAATTTTGCTTATATCTTTTGTCACACTAGCTTATGCATATTTTTATACAGAAACTATTCTATTTTTTCTAGAAGCTCTTCGTGCAGGAAAGCCAGGGTATCACTATCTATTTTCTCTAAATTCAATCCCCAAAATTTTAGAATATATTTTTAATTTGAATTATCAAATTATGCTGTTGTTAACTTATTCATTATTTATCTTCTTAGTGGTAAAAATTAATAAAAATTTTAATTCATTATCAAACCAATTGCAAAATGATATTTTTTCAAATAACTCTAAACTTTTTATGGTTGGTGGATACACGTCTGTAATTTGTTTTTTTCTATTTTCAAATTGGTTTTACAGAGAAGTTTTTTTGATTCTGATGATACCTCATTTATTAAGTTTAAAAAGCAGCACAGATAATAAAGTGTTAAAATTATTATTTTTTCTAATTATTGCTAGATACATCTATTTATTTCCTTACTCTTATGTAAATATTCATGATGGAATAACTCATATTAATGATGTGCGAATATTTTCTACAAAATTCTTGATTGTAATTTTTTTGAAGTCAGTTTTTGATTTTATAATTATGACTTTGTTTTCTGCTCTCTTAGTTCAAAAAACAACAATTTATCTTAAAAGTAGATATTCTAAAATTTGATAATTAGGCTTATATCGAGGTGGTATTTTTTTACTTTAATTGAGTATTCCCTTAAAAAGCTGAGACTTAATTTTTTTAAGGGGGTCACCCTTTTGGCAAACTCCAAAAGAGTTCCCCTGTAAGTTAGCGGTAAACGCTACAATCCATAATGGATTTATATTTTCTTATCTTGTCAAGTCTTTGATTATTTAATCACACCAGTTATGTGTCAGGTGGTGATAAGCTCATAATCATCCTCCTTTATTGATATTAAGACAATACCATTTATAAATATTACAAACAAAACATTTATTTCATTTTATGCTAAATATATTGATTGAATGTAATTTTATGAAGTAATATAATTTCAATAATTTTAGAAACTCACCTTACAATATTTATTTCCGTAAAATTATTTACAATTATTTTTTTGAAGCAATATTATTGGCCAGTATTTTTGCTAAAGGTGCTATAATAAATGCAGCAACTATTGCGACAGGAAATGCAAAAGTCCAAGAATTAAAATATCTAATAAAAAAATTCCCCTCTATACCTGTGTTAACAATTGTAACTACTACACTCATAATTGCACTCATACCAAATGCCATTATCAGTATGAACAAAGTTTGGGAGTATTTTTTTGAAAGCATGATTTAACTATCTCCTAACAAGTTAACCATCAATACACCCACAATAATAAAGCATAATCCTATTATTGTATAAAGATTTGGTACTTGATTATATTTTATTACACCAACCATAACAGTTGCAATGATTGCAAGACCTGCGAAGGAAGCATAAGTAATACCCATGGGTATAGTTTTCATTACCATTGATAGCGCATACATACATGAGACAATTGTAATTGCAGTAATAATACTTGGAAAGAGGAGAGTAAAACCGTTAGCACTTTTCGCAAAGCTATTTGATGTGACACCTAAAAAAATAGCTAAAACTAAAAACAAATATGAAGTTGTCATGTTCATATGCTTACTTTAAATGAAATCTTTCTAAATTTATATAACTACTTTTAAATCTTTGACATCAAGCAATCTTATATATCCAACAAAAATCAAGCAGCTCACTATACAAATTATTATAAGGGGTTTCTACTGAGAAAAGTGTGACACCCCTAATAATTTATGATTGACTAATTCTTTTTACAAAGAACGTCAGCAAGAGTATCTTTACTTCCATCGCACGTTTTTAACTTTGGTACTTTATCTTTAATAGAAGCACAAGATATTAAGACAAAAGATAAAACAATCATGATTATAATATTTTTCATATTTTCCTTTATTTAATATGAGTCTTTTTAAATATATTAATGATTAATACAAGTTATTTCAAAATCCTATGAAATATAGCCATTTTAAGTGGGATAACCTTTTCTCATGAAGTAATTTTTTTATTACATACTTTGGTTTAGTATTTGTCACTTAGTCAAAAAGAATAGTCACAAACATTTTTTTATTTTAGTATTTAAAAAGTCCAGCAAAGTTCATTTAAAAATCATAAATGAAACTTTGCTAGATGTATGTAATTGTTTATTAACTTTTAAATAGTTCTAGAGCTTTTTTTAATAGCTCTTCTGATTTTGCATGATCACCAGCGTCATGAGCTGCTTTACCTTGATCTTTTAGCGTTTGTGCTTCTGCAATTTTATCATCCAGATTCTTAACCATCATTGGGCATGAACCTGCGTAAACTGAACTTGTAAAAAGTACTAAGAACAATGTTATTACTATTTTTTTCATATTTTCCTTTATTTGATTAATTAACCAAACAATAGGAAAATAATAAATTTTTGATATAACCAACATTGTCACTTTGCATGCGCAAAACGACCCAACTAGTTATTTGGGTATTTTTGTAGCACCTGTTTCAAGTGAAACGACTTTTCCATCTTGATATTTGTAAACAGCCATTACTGCCTCTGTGTTACCGTCATTAAAGGTTACAAATGAGTGCTCAACACCAATTTCATCATTCTCAAAAAGAACTCTAATTTTATCTTTATTGATATCTCCACTCATTGCCCATTTAATTACATCTGCTTTTCCCATAACTTTTCCTGATGCATGCATGGTAAACTTATAATCATCATGGAAAATTTCATTCATAGCAGCTTCGTCTTTAGCTGTCATAGCAGCATCCATTTTAGCTAACATTGACATATATTATCCTTCTTTAACTTTAGTTAAATCGTAAATCATATAACTACCCATAACTTCATCCATGATAGGTTTAGACACTTCAGTACCTTCAATAAACTTAATTAAAGCAGCTTCATCAGTACAATGTATTTTAAACATCACTGCACTTTTATCAGGTGTTACTGACGCCATAGTTTTTTCTACAATAGCAACTTTTGATCTTTCAGCTAATCCTTCTGGAGACTGCATAAATCCCATAAATTTTTCGAATTTACCTTCTCCTTCTTTAAACTTAGCCACTACTAACATTTCTTTTACCATTTCTTATCTCCTTTTTGATTTTTAAGTTTATTCACTAAAGATGACTCTGATTTCGTCTTCAATAGTTCCTTCAACTGCAAATTTCTTTAATTGTTTTTGAAGGCTTTGATATTTTTTATCAGCTGACATTTTTGCATCAGCTTCATTTTCTCCTTCAAACATTGTGCCAATTAGAGTTTCTCGAATTGTTCTTGGATCACCACCTACTTGAAAAGAAAAATAAATTTGGTGTTTAGGAAAATATTTTTTTCTTACCTTAGCTAAACCTTGGCAAATCTCCATAGCTTTGTCTAAACCATCGTCTGTTACTCTCATTGTTCTTGTATATATTGCTTGCATTATATTAATCTCACTTGTTAATTATTATTATTAAAAAGTTAATAAATTTTGATTAATTTTAAAATGCTATATTTTGTCACCATGTATGCAAAAATTTCATACAACTATTTCTTGTATAAATTTACTGTGCGCATAAAGCCTATAATCATTTAATAAAAATCCTGTATTATGATTCTAATTAAAGATTAAATTTATGATTGAAAAATTTAATGGTATTTTTTACTTAATTTTATTCTCAATTCATTTTTTGGGCTTAGGTTTTTATGCTTATCAAATGATTATTGATAACAAAAGATATAGAGAAAAATTTCAAATTGATGAGACAGCCGCAACTATCATGCGTATGACAGGTGCAATATTTCTAGGTTCTTTTTTGATGGCTCTATATGTTATGTTTGTTAGACCAAATGGTGTCGAAGGAACGTGGGCATTTTTCAATTTAGTTTTTGTGCAAAACCTTTGTGTATTAATTGTTAATACTTACTCAATTAAGATTGATAAAACAGGCATGAGAAACGACTTTAATGAAGCTGTAATCGCTCCTTTAGTTTTTACAATTATTAGTGCAGTTCTTTGCTATGGATTAGCAGATAAAATTTATATGTATTAAAGCCAGTTAGGAAAAGGCAAACCTTTTCCTTCTAAAAATTTCTTATTAAACATTTTAGTAGCGTACTTTTCACTTTTATCACAAAGTATTGTAACGATGGTTTTTCCAGGACCAAGTTCTTTACCCATTCTAATCGCACCAGCAATATTAATTCCACAGCTAGTACCAAGGCTTAAACCTTCATTTTCAATTAAATCATAAAGTATAGGAAGCGCTTCATGGTCATCAATAGAGTAGGCGTCATCTATTTTGGCATTTTCAAAATTCTTTGTTACTCTACTTGAGCCAATACCTTCAGTTATTGAGCCACCTTCTGATTTTAATTCACCATTTTTTATATAATTATAAAGAGCTGAGCCTTTAGGGTCTGACAAGTAAATTTTAATATCTTTATTTTTTTCTTTAAGGGCATTACTTACTCCTGAAATTGTTCCACCTGTTCCAGACGAACATACAAATCCATCAACTTTACCTTCAGTTTGTTCCCAGATTTCTTTACCTGTTGTTTCATAATGACCTTTAGCATTAGCAACGTTGTCAAACTGATTGGCCCAAACAACTCCATTGTTATTTGTTGGTCTTAGTTCGTCAGCAAGTTTTGCTGCAACTTTTACAAAGTTTGCATCATCTTTATAGGGTTTAGCTGGAACTAATCTTAAATCAGCACCAATATTTCTAAGTAAATCTTTTTTTTCTTGAGTTTGGTTATCATTCATTACAATTATTGTTTTATAACCAAGTGAATTACCAAGTAGACATAAGCCTATTCCTGTATTACCAGCTGTACCTTCAACAATAGTTCCACCTTTAGAAATTAATTTTTTACTCTCAGCGTCTCTAATTAATGTAAGTGCTGCTCTATCTTTAACAGAACCACCAGGGTTCATAAATTCTGCTTTACCATAAATATTACATCCAGTAATTTCTGATGCAGCTCTAAGCTTAATTAAAGGAGTGTTACCAATTCCTGAAATAAAGTTGTCTTGAATATTTTTCATTAGCTTGAAGTGTCTTTATCTACCTCTTCTACAGCATAAGGTTTAAATTCCTCAGTTGCTGTTCCAACATTTTTAGCAGGGATTCCAACCATTATTGCATTTTCAGGAACATCTTTAGTAACAACTGCATTAGCTCCAACTTTAGCATTGGCACCTATCATTACAGGTCCTAAAATTTGAGCACCAGAACCAACTACGACACAATCACCTAATGTTGGGTGTCTTTTAACTTGTCTTTGGTCATTTGAATTAATGCTTGGTGCGATCCCACCTAATGTTGCCATATGATAAATAGTTACGTTATTTCCAATTTCAGAAGTTTCACCAATTACAACACCCATACCATGATCAATAAATAAATTTTTTCCAATCTTAGCACCTGGGTGAATTTCAATTCCAGTTAAAAATCTTGATAGTTGTGAAATTATTCTTGCTACTAAATGAAACTTAGCAAGGTGAAAAAAATTAGCAATTTTATGAAAAAAAACTGCTTTAATACCAGGATAAGTTAAAATTAAACTTAACTTAGATTTTGCCGCAGGATCTCTATCTATTATAGATTGTAAAAAGTCATTCATGAATTTAGCTTTTATTGATTAAAATATTATATTGGACTATATAGTCATTATATAACGAATTTAAAGAGGAGAAACTTATGTACAAAAACACAAATTGCTTTCATCTAGCAGTACCTTGTGGAGATCTTGAAGTAGCAAAAAAATTTTATAGTGAGACATTAGGTTGTAGATTGGATAATTCTGCACAAGAGTGGGCAGATGTAGACTTTTGGGGAAATGAATTAACTCTTCATGCAAGTGAACATAAAATGGATAGTGAAAGACACGATGTTGATATGGGCAATGTTTCTGTTCCACATTTCGGTGTTCATTTATCTAGAAAAGATTTTAATGCTCTTAAACAAAGATTGAAAGATAATGGTGCCAAATATTATGATGAACCTTATTTAAGATTTAAAGGTACCAAATATGAGCAAGAAACTTTCTTTGTAAAAGATCCTAATGAAAATATTTTAGAGATTAAAACATTAACTGCAAATGCAGATTAATGGCTTCTGATTATAAATCTATAGCAAGCAAGATTAAGTTTGAAGGCAGAGCTTTTATTGATGGTAAATACGTTGATGCTATTGATGGTGAAAAGTTTGAAAATATAAACCCTGCAACAGGTGAAACTCTTTGCTCTGTTGCAAAATGTAATCATAAGGATGTTGATTTAGCTGTTAAATTTTCAAGAAAAGCTTTTAATAGTGGTGTTTGGTCTAGAACATCTCCAGAATTTAGAAAAGATGTTTTGCTTAAATTTGCGGAACTACTAAGACAAACTGGAGAAGAAAATTCTGTTCTTGAATGTGTAGATACAGGAAAATTAATCGGGGACTGCATTAATGAGGTTGCAAATGATGCTCCAATGCATTTTCAGTGGTATGGAGAATTAATAGATAAAGTATTTGGTAAAGTTGGTCCAACAGAACCATCATTAACAAGTTTAATTGTTAAAGAACCGATTGGTGTTGTTGCTGGAGTTGTTCCTTGGAATTTTCCTTTAATGATGGCAGTTTGGAAAATGGCACCAGCATTAGCTGCAGGATGTTCTGTTATAATTAAGCCAGCAGAAGATACACCACTAACTGCAATTAGAGTTGCTCAAATTGCAAAAGAAGCAGGAATTCCAGATGGAGTTTTAAATGTTGTTCCTGGTTTCGGAGATGTGGGTGAAGCACTTGGTAGACACAATGATGTTGATGCGGTTTCATTTACAGGCTCAACAGAAGTTGGTGGACTATTTATGAAATATTCTGGTGAAAGTAATTTAAAAACAATTGGTTTAGAGATGGGTGGTAAAAGTCCATTTATCGTTTTAGAAGATGCAAAGATTACAGATGATTTAATTGATAATGCAATTAATTCTGCTTTTTGGAATGGTGGACAGAATTGTTCAGCAAATATGAGACAAATAATTCACAGCAAAGTTAAAGATGAATTTTTAGACAAAGTTTCAAAAAAAGTAAAAGCTCTTAAAGCTGGAGACCCATTAGACCCAAGTTCAAACATGGGGTCAATGATTTCTAAAAAACATTTAGCAACAGTTGATGGATATATTCAAAAAGGAATTGATGAAGGAGCTAAACTATTATTCGGAGGAGTTTCAAGTGGTGATCAAAAAGGATTTTTTGCAAAACCAACTCTTTTTGATGATTTAAAAGAAAACATGACCATTGCTCAAGAGGAAATTTTTGGACCAGTTTTAGGAGTTCTTACAATTAATAGTGATGAAGAGGCTTTAAAAATTGCAAGCAATTCAAAATATGGATTACACGCAAGTGTATTTACTCAAGATATAGATAGAGCTTTTCATATGGCTAAAAGCCTTCCATGTGGAACTGTTTCAGTTAATACCTTTTCTGAAGGTGATATTAAAACACCTTTTGGTGGATATAGACAGTCTGGTTCATTAAGTAGAGATCAAGGTACAGAAGCGTTAGATCAATACCTTCAAACTAAAACTATTTGGATTAGTCACTCTTAAAACTCAATCATAGCAACCATAATAAGTAGCTAATTTTCTTTGACTTGCTCAAAAGTTTTAAGTTATGCTTCGTTTTTAAATTAATCGAGAGGGATATAATGAAAATAATAAAAACTACACTTGTAGCTGGTTTAATTTCTTTATTTGCTACTTTTTCAACATTTGCTGAAAAAGTTAAAATAGGAGATCCAGGTTGGACAGGTGCAACAGCTATTGCTAACTTATTAGCAGCAGTTGTTATAGACAAAATGGGTGGAGAAGCAGAATTAGTTCCAGGAAATAATACTGCGATCTATGGTGCAATTGATAGAAGTAAAGGTGAAATTGAAGTTCACCCTGATATCTGGTTACCAAACCAACAGGCTTATACTAATGATCTAGTTCCAAAAGGAACTTTAAAATTAAGTAGCAACCCATATGATGGAGACCAAGGTTATTGTGTTTCTCAACAGTTTGCGAAAAAATTTAATATTACTGCAATCGAAGACTTAGCTAGACCAGAAGTTGTTAAAGCAATGGATAGTGATGGTAATGGTAAAGGTGAATTTTGGATTGGAGCAGATGGTTGGGCATCAGCAAATGCTAACCAAGTTAAATTAAGAGACTACGGTTTATATGATGCTGGGATTGAAGCGATAAGAGCAGCGGAAGCAGTTAAAAATGCAAGAGTACTTGACTCAATTAAAAAAGGTGAAGGTTATGCATTCTATTGTTATAAACCACACGCAATTTGGGGAATGGCAGATGTAGTTATGTTGGAAGAGCCAAAACATGATCCAGCTAAATACAAAATGGTACAACCTAAAGAAGATGCTGACTGGTACAAAAAATCTTATGTTGCTTCAAAAGATGCACTTAAAAAAATTCAAATTGGTTGGGGTACTTCTTTAGAAAGTAAATCTCCAGCTATTGTTGAGTTTTTTAAGAACTTTCAATTAACAGGAGATGATGTTTCAGCTATGGCATATGCAATTTCAGTTGAGAAAAAACAACCAGCTGATGTTGCTAGAACATGGATGAAAAATAATAAATCTAAAGTTGATGGTTGGTTAGGACTTTAAGATAAATAAATTTATACCCGGCGACTTTATTCGTTGCCGGGTACATTTCTTTAAAAACTATTAAATTTTCGAACGGATCTGATGGACTCAGCTATTGAAATAAAAAATGTTTGGAAGATATTTGGTAATAATTCCAAAGAAGCGTTAAATGCTATTCAAAATGAACATATTTCAAAACAAGAAGCTTTAGAAAAATATAATTCAGTAATTGGTGTATCAGATGTTTCTTTTAACGTAAAAACAGGGGAGATTTTTTGTGTAATGGGTCTTTCTGGTAGCGGTAAATCTACTTTAGTTAGGCATATCAATAGATTATTAGAACCGACTTCAGGTCAAATTTTAATCGATAATGAAGATGTAATGAAGTTTGATTCAAAAAGTTTGCAAGATCTAAGGAATAAAAAGATAGGGATGGTTTTCCAAAACTTTGCGTTAATGCCTCATAGATCTGTATTAGACAATATAGCAATGCCACTCGAAATAAGAGGTATCAGTAAAAATGATAGACTAGATGCTGCTAACAAGATTTTAGATATTGTAGAGCTTCAAGGCTGGGGAAATAAATTTGCCCACGAACTTTCAGGTGGAATGCAACAAAGAGTTGGATTAGCAAGAGCTTTAGCAGCAGATCCTGATGTTTTATTAATGGATGAACCATTTAGTGCACTAGATCCATTGATTAGAAGACAGCTTCAAGCAGAATTTATCAAACTTTCAAAACAAATGAAAAAGACCACAGTGTTTATAACTCACGACTTAGATGAAGCAGTAAGAGTAGGTCATAGAATTGCAATCATGAGGGATGGAAAGGTTATTCAAATAGGAACGCCAGAAGAAATAGTCATGAAGCCAGCAGATAGTTATGTAACAGACTTTGTTAAGGGAATTTCTAGATTAAAAATTGTTCAAGCTAAATCTATCATGCAACCTGTTGAAAAATTTGAAAAGGAATTTGGATCAATCACTAAAAATTTAGAAAGTGTTCATGAAAATGATTTATTAAATAAATTAATAGAAAAATCTTCCATTAAAGATGAGCCAATATTAGTAATTGATAATGAAAAAAAAAATATTGGTGTGATTACACAGGCAGATTTACTTAAAGCAGTTGTAGAGGGTAGTGATGGAGAATAAAGCAATTATAAACCCATCTAGAGACGAATTGATTACTGATTTTGTAAAAAGTAATCCAGATTATTATATTAAAGAGTTTAAAAAAATTGGTAGTAAGCCTACTTATTTATTTTCATTTAATTTATTTGCATTCATACTTGGACCAATTTGGTTTGGAATGCGTAATGTTTGGAATTGGACTTTAGCTTTTTTAATTATTGAAACTTTTTCTATTGTACAAATCATCAGAGGTTTATTTGGTAATATTACTGCAGATGCTATTGCTAAAGTTGAGCAAGTTCAAGGCACAATAGCTTTTAGGAATAAACAATTAGAAGCAGCGATAGAAAATAATCCAGATAAAATCGATGTGTTTAAAAGAAACATAAAATCTTTAGAGGATGCAATGCAGGGTTATCTAGATGAAATTACAAGAGTAGAAGCTTCTGCAATTTGGATTGCTATATTTGGTTTTATTTTATTGATAGCAGTAAAGATTGTTCAAGGTATTTTAGCGAATTCAATTTTAGAAAAGAGATATTCTGAATGGTTATCTGATAAATCTATTCATCCAGGTATGCAGACGAAAAATTACATCTACAGTAGTATTTTTACCTCTGTTATAATGATCTTTACTGTTATCCATTATAGTTTTCCAGGATTACTTCAGGTAATGGATACGTTTCCAACGCATCCTGAAATAAGATTATTTTCAATTAAATGGATAGAGATTATTTTTGATTATGCTGTCGTTAAAGGAGATGTGATTTTTACTGCTATAACAATTGGAATTAGGTCAGTATTAGATTTCTTGGAATTATTGTTTGTTAAAACTCCTTGGATTGTAATTATAACTGCAATTGTTACCCTAACAGGACTATCAGCAGGCCCAAGAGCTGCAATTTATTCAGCAGGATTTTTGGGTTATATGGGTTTTTTAGGTTTTTGGGTTAAAGCAATGACGACACTTGCTTTATTAGGAACAGCTGCAATTTTAAGTATTGCAATAGGTATTCCACTTGGAATTTTCTGTGCAAGACGACAAAGATTTTATTCATTAATTAGACCGATAATGGATTTTATGCAAACAATGCCAGCTTTTGTATTTATGATTCCTGTAATAGCATTTTTTGGAACTGGAAAAGTTGCGGCGGTAATTATTACAATGATTTTTGGTGGAACTCCCGTTGTAAGACTTACTGTTTTAGGATTACGTGGAGTACCAGAAACAATTCGAGAAGCAGCTATCGCATACGGTGCAACCAAATGGTATTTACTAAGAAAAGTGGACCTACCACTAGCAACACCTTCAATTTTAGCAGGTGTTAATCAAACAGTAATGTTAAGTTTAGCAATGGTGGTTGTGGCATCTCTAATTGGTGCAAAAGGTTTAGGACAAGATGTTCTAGAAGCACTACAATATGCTAATGTTGGACAAGGTATACTTGCAGGTATAGCTATTTTATTTGTTGCATTAATACTTGATAGGGTTGTTCAGGGTAAAAAAAGAGTTTAATAGAACTTAATGGAATATTTATTGTTAGGTTTTTTAACCGGATTAAGTTTAATCTTAGCAATTGGTGCCCAAAATATTTTTGTAATAGAGCAGGGGTTAAAAAAACAATATATATTTCTTGTTTGTATAATTTGTTCAATATCTGACTTTTTATTGATTTTCTTAGGAATTTTTTTATTTCAATATTTTGGTAATTTTTTTAATTCTACAATAGAGTTTGTTCTAAATATTCTCTTATTTTTATTTTTAGTACATTTTATTTATGGAAAGATATCTATTCAAAAAAATAAGATTGATTTTAATCAAGAAGTAAAAAGTATTTCATTAATAGGTATAACAACTAAAACGCTAGCTTTTACTTATCTCAATCCGCATGTTTATTCTGATACGGTATTCTTTTTGGGGAATTTTTCTAAAAATTTATTAATTACTGATAAATACTATTTTGGAATTGGAGCTTCAATAGCTTCATTTCTATTTTTTTTTTAATAGGCTATCTTTCAAAATTATTATCTAAATATCTTCAAAGTAAACTGATTTGGAAAAGAATAAATTTGTTTATAATATTATTTATGAGCATAATTGCCCTTTATGTATTAATTGAAATTATTAAGTACTTTTAATATTTGTTAATTTACAAAATATTTTAAAATAAATTTCTAAAAACTAATAAATTTCAGAACCTTCTTTTTTAGAAGGACCTTTCATTTCATTAATTATTGTTTTAGCACCTGAGCTTATTGACCTATGGTCAGACCCAACAGTCACTAAATCAAATCCTTTATCTATCATTTTCAATGCATATTCAGTTGATCCATTATGAATAGCTGCAAATATATTATGTTTTTTTGCAGCTTCTAATATCCTACAAATTTCAGAATAAGCTTTTGTACCTTCAGGCTTATCAAAACCTGGCTCTTCTCCAATAGCTATACTTAAATCAGCTGGCCCAATATATATTCCACTAAGACCAGGTGTTGTCATTATTTCATCAAGGTTTTCTAACGATTCCTTAGTTTCAATCATTGCAAATTTAAGTATCTCATCATTTGCGTATTTTGGATAATCTGAACCTCCATAAAGAAAGCCTCTTACTGGTCCAAAACTTCTATATCCATGAGGAGGATACATACAGGCTTGAACAAAGTTTTCTGTTTCTTTTTTATTACTTACCATTGGGCAAATTATTCCATAGCAGCCTGCATCTAAAATTTTCATTATTTGACCTGGCTCATTCCAGTTAACTCTGGCCAAAGGTGTCACTTCAGTTGTTGATATAGTCTGCATCATTGGTAAAGCACTTGAGTAATCAATTAAGCCATGCTGCATATCGACTGTAAGAGAGTCCCACCCCTCATGTGCCATTACTTCAGCTGATACAGTGCTAGGAATTTGCAACCAACCATTTAAAACTGGCTTACCATCCATCATCATTTGTTTAATTTTATTTTTTCTCATTGAAAATAATTTTTAAGTTTAAATTAATTAATTGGTACAATATTACAATACTAAATTATTTAAAATAATGATATTAGAATTTAATGAATAAAATTTATGTTGATGATGTAGGAAAAGGTTTTCCTTTAGTTTTAGTCCATGGATATCTAGGCTCATCAGAAATGTGGTGTAACCAAAAAGAATATTTCTCCAAATTTTGTAGAGTTATTGCTCCTGCTATTCCTGGCTTTGGGGAAAGTTCAGATATTAAGTCATTGAATACAATTGAAGGAATGGCATTAAAAATTATAGAAATAATTGATGAAAAAAAAATAGAAAAATTTAATTTAATGGGCCATTCAATGGGTGGCATGATAGTGCAAGAAATGACTAAAATTTTAGGCAACAGAATTAATAAATTGATTTGTTTTGCCACGTCATCAATTGGAGAAATACCAGGAAGATTTGAAACTATGGATGAAACTCGAGAAAAAATAAAACAAGATGGAATTGAAATGACATTTTCTAGGGTACCAAAAAAATGGTTTGTCAAAGGTGATAAAGATAAGAATTATTATTTATGTGAGAATGCTGTTAAAAATGTTTCTTTTGAGAGTGCTGACAATGCATTGATAGCTATGAAAAATTGGGTAGGTGTAGATAATTTGAAAAATATTGAAAATGAAACACTTATAGTTTGGGGTGACAAAGATACATCTTATAACTTTGATCAAGTCAATACTCTTAATAAGGAAATTAAAAATAGTAGGTTAGAGATATTTAATGATTGTAGTCATAATGTGCACCTTGAAAAGCCAAATGAATTTAATGTTTTAATTGAAAATTTTTTAAACTAGAAAAAAATATCTTTATTAATAAGTTTTTTAGTTATTTTATGTGATCCTTTAAATTTTTCTTTTTCATGAAATTTTCCTGGAAAAGCAACACATCGAATTTTTGCATTTAAAGCAGATTTCATACTTTCCTCAGTATCTTCTATTGCTAAGCAATCTTTAGATTTTAGATTTAATTTTTTAAGAGTAATTTTATATATATCTGGATAGGGTTTTTTTCTTAGAGCTAATTTATTATTACCAATAAAATCAAAATCTTTTTTTCTAATGGTATTTTTTAAGGCAAAAAATATAGAATTAATATTATTTATAGATGTCGAAGATGCAAAACCTAATTTAATATTATTTTTTTTACAAAATTTTATGACATTTATAACACCGGCTCTTGGTTTTAATTCATTTCTATTAAGGTAATTATTAAAAAATTTAGTTTTTAAATTTCTTAGTTTCAAAGTATTAATTCTTATATTTTTTATCTTTGCATAATTAGATAATCTGTTTTCACCCCCTGATTTTTCTAGTAATTTTTTATATTCATTTTTACTCCAATACCAATTAAGGCCAAATTTTTTAAATGCCTTGTTAAACGATTTTCTTTGAATATCTGATGTTTCTAATACCGTTCCTATAGAACCAAATATTATTGCCTTGAAATTTTTCAACCCTTAACAGCACCTGCCGTTAAACCACTTATCACTTGTTTTTGAAAAAACATTATAAGTAAAAATAAAGGTGCTGTAGCAGAAACAACAGATGAAACTGCCCACATTAAATTACCTTCATGCTGATTTGTGCCAAGATAACTTTGTATTTTTGGCACCATAGTGTGGTTTTCTTGATTTAATAATAAAGCTGTAACTGTAAAATCATTATAAGCCAACATTAGACTAAATAGACCTGCAGTAATAACACCTGGCCACATCACTGGCATTATAATGTGCCTAAAAGTTTGAAAGTAACTACATCCATCTATTAAAGCACTTTCATCTAATTCTTTTGGAACTGTTTTAAAAAACGAGTAAAGAAGCCAAAGTGTAAAAGGTTGGTTTATTGCAATTAAAACAACAATTGTTGTTGGTAGAATTCCCCAAATTTGTAATTGAAAAAATGGGAATAAATAACCAGAAACTAAAGTTATATGAGGCATAGCCCTAAATATTAATGCAGCCATTAAAATCCAAAATGCATAATTTTTAGTAGACCTAGATAAAGCATAAGCCCCTAAAGTTCCTAAAAATAATGAAATTGACACAACACTTACAGTTACAATGACTGTATTTCTTGAAGCTTTCCAAAATTCACCCTCAAACCAAGCACCACTATAAGCTTGGATTGTAAAACTTTTTCCAGTTTCCAATAACGTATTGAAAGCTGTTATTGCATACCACCAATCAGCTCTTGAAAAAAAATCTGCTCTAACTTTGAATGATCCCCAAAAAGTCCAAATAAATGGAAAACAGGCAATCAATAACCAAAACACAATAAATGTTGTATTAAAAATTTTTAAAATATTTGATTGTCTATCTAATCCATTTTCCATAATTATCTTTCAGTCCTAAATTCTCTCCAAGTTCTAATTAAAACTGGTGCAAGTATTATTGCTATTCCTATAATGGTCATAATGGATGTTGCTGCAGCAGATCCAAATAAAATTACTTCTTCATTAACCAGATTGTCATATATCAACCAAGATAATGATTGAGCACTACCCTGAGCGCTAAATCCAATAATAGGTTCGAATACTCTAAAATTATCCATTAAAGAAATCAAAGCAACAAAAGTTACCACAGGATATATGTGTGGCAGAATTATATGTTTAACTCTTTGAAATCTTGATGCACCATCTATAATAGATGCTTCTAATGGTTCCTGAGGAACAGTTTGCAAGGCAGCATAAAACACAACAAAAGCAAAAGGTGAGTGATGCCAAATTCCATAAATTATAAGTGTAATCCAAGTGAGTGTTTTTGAGGATTTTACAGATAGATATGGATCACTCATTAATATTTGTAAATTTGCACCAATAATTCCTTCTGCATCTACCATCCAAAATAAAACTAATGAACCAACTAAGGGTGTTACGATCATTGGTAAAATTGTTCCAAAGATTAATGGCCCCCTTATTTTTCTGGATACCGCATTTAGACTTAATGCAATTACAAAACCTAACAAAAGAACGCAAGGAGTCACAATTATGCAGTAGGTTAAAGTGAAAATTAAAGCTTTATAAAATGGTAGATTTGTAACTTTGTCTACAAATTCTCCAGTAGAATTACTTTCTCCCCATAATTCTGATAGTTCATCAAATGCTAAATGATTTCTATCGATATAAGTCCCAAATCCATTAAATTTTCCAAGTGGTTTTTCTTCTCTAATTTTTGAAGATGCTTCTTGATCAATTTGTACTGAAACTTTACAGCCAAATGGATCACATTTTTTTACTTCTTTTAGTACTTGATCGTGTTGTGAATAAAAAGATTGAATACCAGTTGAAATAATAGGTAAGCCAATGAATAAAATCATTGCCAGACCAGCAGGTAGGAAAAACCAAAAAAAACTTTTATTAGGCATTAATTTTAGTTAAGTGGAGAATAAATCCCCACTTAAGTATATTTAGATTTTAAAGAAAGCCTTGTTCTTTTGCTTTAGTATTATAAGCAGCCTCAACATCTTTTAATGCTTGCTCGGCTGTTTCATTTCCTTGCAAAAATTCAACAATTTCATTACCCAAAGCACCATGCATTAATCCCATTTGAGGTAACATTGGATAAGGTTTTGCTCCCATTTCAACAGCTTTAATAACACCAACAGATTTTGGACCTGGTACAAAACCTTCAATTAACCAAACAGCTTGATCAGCAGCCTTTGCAACCATTTCTTTTGATGATGCCGCGTGTGCCATTGCTCTAAAAGAAGCTTCTGCATCAGCATCAGATCTGTTTTTTGCTAGAGTAAAACCATCCCACCACAAAGTTGTAGCAGGAATATTTCCACCACCAACTGTAGCAGGGGCAACTAATTTAGTTGAAGCAGTAATTTTTGCATCACCTTCTGCATCTAATAATGTTCCAGCTCTTGAAGCCCATAAAGTCATAATAGCAACATTTCCAGCTTCCCATTCAACTTTAATTGATTCACTGTCATGTGTTAAAAAATCAGGATTACTTAAATCAGCTAATTTTTTAAGCATATTTAGTGTTGCTACACCTTTAGCATTGTTAATACTAGGTGTTGCTGTTCCAGTTTCAAAGAATTCTCCACCATGTCCAATGTACATGTTCACAAATTCTTCAGCTAAATTCCAGCCTGCTTTGTAAGCAGCAGCATATGGATATTTCATTTTACCAGCAGCTCTAATTTTTTCAGCTGCTGCAACAACTTCTTCATAAGTTTTTGGAGTAGAAATACCATGTTGTTTTAAAACATCTGTTCTTATGTATAAATGTTGTGCATTAGCCATAAAAGCAACAGCCATTACTTTACCATCAATTGTTATAAGCTGCGATTCTTGAATACCTTTTCCATATTTTTTTACAAGATCATTCATAGGTCTAATTAAACCACCATTCATTAGTGGCACTATTGAACTATTAGCGGCAACTCTAACAGAAAATTCTGAAGGGTTTGCAGTTAGTGCAGGTACAGCAATTTTATTATGTTCTGCTGAGTGTGTTACTTTTAATTCAGCTTTTCCTGTACATTCTCTCGCTGTCTCAACAAGAGTTCTTAATGCTGGAAAATCATTAGCTAAAATATTGATTGATCCAGATTTAATATTACAGTTTGCATTAGCATAAGTACTAAAGAGTAAAAATGATAATGCGATTAGTATTTTTTTCATGTTATTACCTTTCTTTAAATTGATAGTTTAAACGATATCAAATACTGAGAAGTATTTATTAGGACATTTTGGCGCTTTTTTATTTTTTTTAAAGAAAATAATTGAGTAATTAAATAATTTTTGAGGCTAATTCTGTACCAATTACTAGTGATTCAAGTTTTTTATAAACAATATTCTCATCAACATTTCCAAAACCAGCAAAAGTACTAAAACCACAGTCTGTGCCTGCCATTAATTGTTCTCGATCGATAACTTTTGAAAATTGTACCAATCTATTTTTTACAACCTCTGGGTGCTCGATAAAATTTGTCGTAGAGTCAATTACACCTGGGGCTATAATTTTATCTTTTGGAACTTTAATGTTTTCAAAAGCTTGCCACTCATGTGAATGTCTTGGATTTGAAGACTCAAGCAAGTAAGTTCCAACATTTGCTTTTAAGATTAAAGGCAAAATTTTTTCTAAAGATATATCGTGAGAATGTGGGCCTTCATAATTACCCCAGCAGATATGTATTCTAATTTTAGATGATGGTATTTTCTTTATTGAATGGTTAAGATATTCAATCTGCTTTTCAGCTCTCTTTAAAAACTCAACTTCTGTTAAGTCTTTGAAAGTCATATGTCTTGCTAGAGCTAAATCTGGACAATCTAGTTGCAAGTTAATATCATTTGAAACTATCTCCTCATATTCTGCAGTCATAATATTGGATAAAGCATCCAAATATTCATCATCATCTTTATAAAATTTATTAGGTAAAAAAGCAGATATCACACCAGGAGATGCGGCATTCATAAAAGCTTGTTTGTGATTATTCTCTTCAAGAGCTGATTTAAAATTATTTATATCTTTCGTAAGCGATAGAGCATCTTTTATTTTAAGCTCATGAGTACAACAAGGTCTAGTGTAAGTAGGGGTACCACCTGATCTTGCAATTCTCTCTTTGAATGATGGAAAGTCATCTAAATCTTGAGGTGCTTTTCTTTCACTCTCACCAGAAAAGCCATCTATTCTATCTTTAACGTAAGTTGCATAACTTATCTTTGACATTTCACCATCACTAATAAAATCTATTCCTAAATTTATTTGTTTTTTTACAATTTTTTTTACATCTCTTTTAACTATTTCATCAAAATTATTTACATCTATTTTTTCTTGTTTGTCTTTTTTAAAAAGAAGATCAGAAAGCTCGTTAGATCTTGGCAAGCTACCCACATGTGTAGTTTTAATTTTATCCATTTTTATTTTTATTCATTAAAATTTGTTTCCAGATAGCAACTTCATCAAATAACACCCATTCTTTTGTAACTCCATTTGAATTTAATTCTGCATGATTTATTCCAATAATAGTTAAACTAGCATTTGTTTTTTTACCATAATCTTTACTATCTTCTGAATGAACTCCCTCTAAAGACCATCTGATAGATGCTCTTGGATTTGTATTAGGTTCATCTAAATATCCAACATGCTCAATTTTAAATTTTTTTTCTGACAATATATTTTTTAAAGAATTCCATAATTTAATAACATCTTCTCTACCATGACCCAGTTTATTTCCAGGCCAGTATATATTTGTGGCTCTGTCATAATCTTTAAAATCATACTCATTTGTAAAAATTTTATTTAGAATCTTTGAATATTTTTCCCCAGCAGAGTTAGTTTTTACTGCTATTGGTTGATAATTTGATGGTTTGAGATCTAATTTGTTTAACACTTCCTTTGCATTGTTAAAACCACCTTCTTTTTCAATTGTAATCATCGCAAATTCCTCAGGTGAATAGCCAATCTGTCTTACCATAGCTCCTTGATCTCTAACTATCCATTCGTCATACACTTGATTATCCCTACAAGCACAATCAGCTATAACTCTATAATAAATTTCTTTGCCAGAAGGCTTACCATAAAATCCCTCACCTAAGTGTGTGCCTTTACTTAAAATTCTATGTGAAGAGTGATACCCATTTTTATCATCACCATTCCAAATAACATCCTCACCCAATAACTGTCTATCAGGAAATTCTTTAAGAGTGCTGTAGGTAGATTCTATTACAGGTTTATTACCGTAGGTAATTCCAAAAGGAGATATTACCGGGATGTCGTCTGTATAAAATTTCGCTATTGACTCAACATCTTTACCTTCCCAAATTTGTTTTGTAATTTTTAAAATAAAATCAGGAAAATCTTCATATTTTTTATCAAAACCTTTCATTAAACTTTACTAACACAATTTAAGTAACAATCCTCAATGTTTTCAACGCTAATACTTAATTTAGTATTTAAAGGTGCTGAAAAAGTATCTTTTGAGTTAATTTCAAAAAAATCATTTTCTATCTTAATTTTCCATAAACCTTTTTGTGAAAACATAATTGTTGGCTTGGTAAAGATTAAATCTTTAATTTGACCATTCTTAGATTTTAAAATACTTAAATTAAAGCCAGTATTTTGATCAATTAATGGATCGTAACTTTGGTTGCAGAACTGATTTCCAATAATCTGAATTAATTTAATTCCGTTATCTAAATTATTCTGAAATTTAGACTGATTGTCAAATCTACATATAAATTTTTCAATTTCATTTAAACTATAATTATCAAATTTTTGTAATTGATCATTATTTATTGGTTCTAAAAGTTTTTTGCCAGATGGAATTTCATTTTTTTTTAAATCAATTAAAGAATTATCATCCAGTAAAGCTAAACCAGTCTCTTTTGCACTAATTAGAACTTTTGGAATCCAAGTAATTATCCCAGGATCATCATTGCCTAATACTACAAATATCAAACCTTCTTCATCGCCAGCATTCTCAAACCCCCTAAACATATTGGTTGGCATAGAAATAATATCTCCCTTACCTAAAATTATTTCATTTTTTCCATCCACCCCCCAGTAAAATCTCCACTTACCGGAGTAAATTAAAAAAACTTCTGCAGTTGTATGACTATGTAATCCTGATCCATTTTTTGGATTTGCGCTGACAGCTCCCAAATTATATCCATGAGCTTTTGAAATTTTTACAGACTGTTCACTATCTTCTGCGACACCTGGTCCAACAATTGAATAGTTTTTTCTTTCTCTGTGACCTTCCAGTCTTCCTTCAACAAAGGGTAGAGTACTTGGAGTAAGTTCATTAAATTTTGCAATTCTTTCAATCATATTTTTTCTTTATTATTTATAAGATTTAAATATAAATCTTATATATGAAAATAGAAAATTTTGACACTGGTCTTAAGGGACAAAAAGATATTAAAAATATTATAATTTCACCAGAAGAAAATTTTAATAACAAGAAAAAAGTAAGAGAATACTTAAAAAATATTGTCCATCAGGGGCCATCTAAACTTAATGACAATCTCAATAGATATTTTTCCACCAATATAAAAGTTAATTGTTTTCACCCAGTAAATGAATTTACCGGTATTGAAAACTTTAAAACAAAATTTTGGTCTCCATTATTTGAGTCTTTTCCTGATCTTGAAAGGAGAGAACAGGTTATAATTGGAGGAACATTTAGAGATAAAATTCAAGTTGGCACTATCTCGACACTCTCAGGTACATTTAAAAAAAACTGGTTAGGTATTAAGCCAAATAATAAGATGGTTAATTTAAGATGTTGTGAGATACATGAAATTAAAGATGATAAGATTGTTGAAAGCCATATCCTCATAGATGTCATGGATTTAATATTTCAAACTGGAGTTTTTCCATTAAAAGCCTCAAGGGGAGCTGAAGGTAATTGGTTGCACCCTATCAATACTGATGGAGTAAATTTTTTTGAAAAAAACCCTGAAGTTTCAAAGTTAAATTTAGATCAAGCATTAACAATGCAAAGAAGTTTAAATATAAAACCAGAGTTAGACAGCACTTCTGATGAGGATTTAAAATCAAAATTAATCAACCACCCACAAGCAGAGTTTTGGCATGATAAAATGATTTGGTATGGCCCAAGTGGAATTGGAACAGCAAGATCGCTAGAAGGTTTTGTTGATAATCATCAACTTCCCTTTAGGAAAACATTTAAGGAAAGAAATTATTGGAAACTTGGTCACTATTCTGAGTTAGGCGATGGTAAGTTTTCATTAACAGCTGGATGGCACAGTATTCAAGCAACATACGGTTCAAATCATTGGCTAGGATTTACTCCTAATAATAAAAATGTAACAATGAGAGTTATGGATTTCTATCATCATGATGAAGGTAAAATTAGAGAGAATTGGGTTCCTATAGATATAGCTCATATTCTAAAGCAGATAGATATTGATATTTTTGAAATGATTAAATAGCAATAAATATGGCAAATATTAAATTTACAAATATTCATAAATCTTTTGGAGCAAATAAAATAATTAGTAATTTTAATCTTGAAGGTAAGGATGATGAGTTTTTGGTTTTAGTTGGTCCATCAGGTTGTGGCAAGTCTACTCTGTTAAGAATGATTGCGGGGCTTGAAAAAATTGATGAAGGTGAAATTTATATCAATAATCAGTTAGTAAATGAGTTACACCCATCTAAGAGACAAACTGCAATGGTTTTTCAATCTTATGCTTTATATCCACACATGAATGTTTATGAAAATATGTCATTTGGATTAAAAATTGAAAAGAGACCAAAAGAAGAGATAGAGAAAAAAGTAATGCATGCAGCAAAAATTTTGCAAATTGAGGAATTATTAGAGCGAAAACCTAAGCAGCTATCAGGTGGTCAAAGACAAAGAGTTGCTATAGGTAGGGCTATTACAAGAAATCCAAAGATATTTTTATTTGATGAGCCGTTATCTAATCTAGATGCAGCTTTAAGAGCTGAGACAAGAGTGGAGATCTCAAAACTACATAAGAAGATAAAAACTAACATGATTTATGTAACACACGATCAAGTAGAAGCTATGACTTTGGCTGATAGAATTGTAATTCTAAATCTTGGATATATTGAACAAGTAGGTAGTCCAGATGAAATATACACTAATCCTGCTAATATTTTTGTTGCTCAATTTATTGGAACACCAAAAATGAATATCATAAAAATTACTGAAAAAGATATCATTTCAAATAATGAAGTTAAGTTTCTTGGAAATAATATCAAATTTAATAAGATAAATTTAACAAAAAAAAACTATTCTTTTGGAATACGACCAGAACATTTTAGTCTTTCTGAAAACTGTCAGTATAAATTTAAGCCAAATATTGATTTGACTGAAAATCTAGGTAATGAAAAAATTGCCTATATTAAGATTGATGGAAATGAAATAAGTGCAAAAATTCCAAGTCAAAAAAATATTATTGACCAAATTGGATTTGATATAAAAGATATTTTTGTTTTTGATGAAACTGGTACTAGAGTAAGATCTTAATTAGAAAAACCATATTTTCTAAGTCTAGCATCGGCAGTTCTTGCATGAGCTTCCATTCCTTCATATCTAGAAATTCTTCCACAAGCAGCACCAACAGTCTTTGTGGACTCTTTAGACATTCTTTGAAAGCTTAAAGTTTTTATAAATTTTCCAACAAAAAGACCACCAGTATAACGACCTGCACCTTTAGTTGGTAAAATATGATTTGTTCCAGAGCACTTATCTCCATAGGCAACTGTTGTTTCTTCTCCAATAAATAAAGATCCATAATTTTTTAATCTTTTATGAAACCATTCTAAGTTTTGTGTTTGTACCTCAAGATGCTCAGGAGCATACTCATCACTTATAGTTGCCATTTCTTCATCAGTATCACAAAGAATAACTTCACCATAATCTCTCCATGCAGCACCAGCATTTTCTTTTGGTAGATCAGGAAGATCAGCGATTAATTCAGGCACTCTTTTAATTACATATTCAGCAAGTGTTTTGCTTGTTGTATACAACCAAGCAGGTGAGTTGTATCCATGTTCTGCTTGTCCTACTAAATCAACTGCAACTAATTCAGGATCAGCTTTATCATCTGCAATTACAGCAATTTCAGTTGGTCCTGCAAATAAATCAATTCCTACTTTTCCAAATAACATTCTTTTTGCTTCAGCAACAAACTGATTTCCTGGACCTACCAGAATATCAGCTGGAGCGTTTCCAAATAATCCATTAGTCATAGCAGCTATACCTTGAACACCACCTAAATTTAAAATTAAATCTGCACCACAAAGGTCAGCAGTATAAACAATAGTTGGGTGCACACCCACACCTGGTTTTGGAGAGCTTGCAACTATTATATTTTTTACACCTGCAACTTTTGCTGTTGTTACACTCATTACAGCTGAAGCTATATGAGCATATCTTCCTGCTGGCACATAACAACCTGCTGTATTAACAGGTATTAGTTTTTGTCCTGCAAACAATCCATCAGATAATTCAACTTCAAAATCTTGTCCATAATTTTTTAATTGTGCTTCAGCAAATTTTCTAACTCTTTCATGAGAAAATTGGATATCATCTTTTGTCTTTTGATCTAAATTTTTTTTAATTTCTTCTATTTTTTCTTTTGTAACGACTACATCACCTTCGTATTTATCTAATTTTTTTGAGTATTCTTTACAACCTTCTTCTTTTGATTGCTCAATATCTTTAAGAATATTTTCAACTATTTCTCGTGTTTTAGTATCATCTGTCGAAGAAGTTTTTGGTGATTTTTTTAAATACGTAATGGTCATTATTCTCCTATTAATTTTGTTATTTAATAATACATAAATTAAAATAATTCAATGACGAATTAATCTAAAGCAACAACAGCAGCCGCAATGGAGGCTAATCTAGCTTGTGCTTCATCAGATCTACTAGTAATTACTATTGGGACTTTACCACCTACAACAACACCAGCTGCGCAAGCACCCATAAAGTAAATCATCATTTTAACTAAACTATTTCCAGTCTCAACACTTGGAACTAATAATACATCTGCATCACCAGCTACAATATTCTTAACACCCTTTATAGCAGCAGATTTTTTTGAAATACTATTATCAAATGCCAAGGGACCAAAAACATCTGCATTTAAATTATCTTCTTTTGCAAGTTTTGTAATTTCATCTGCATCAATAGAGCTTGGCACACTATCCAAAATTTCTTCAGTGGCTGACAGAACTGCAACTTTTGGTCTTTCAATTCCTATACGATTTGAAAAATCAATTACATTTCTTAAGATATGCATTTTTGTTTTTACATTAGGTAAAACGTTTAAAGCACCATCAGTAATTATAAGTGGCTTATCGTCTTTAGTATTTGTCATATGCCATATATGGCTTAGTCTTGTTTTTCCAAGTAAATTGTAATCTCTTTTTAAAACTTCTTTCATTAAAATATCTGTATGAATATGACCCTTAACAATAATTTTTACTTTATCTTGACTTGCAAGTTTTGCAGCTATTGCTGCTGTATTGTTTTCTATAGGCTCATGAATTATCTCATACGAAGAGATGTCCCATTTTAAATCCTCAGCACACTTAAGAATTTCTTTTTTATCTCCTATAAAAATAGGTGTAATTAAGTTTTCATTAACAGCATCTTGAACTGAAAGCATAGGCAAGGGCAAACCTGCATTAACGATAGCAGCATTAACACCTTTTTTCTTATGTGCATGGTCTAGAAGGTTATTAGGACAAACAATTTCTTTATTTGAAAGCATGAGGTATATTTAGTATGAATTTTTAAAAAGTATATACTGTAAATTGATAATGATTAAACCTTTTAAACTAAATATTCCCGATAAAGCACTCCAAAAAATTTATACTAAGGTGAAAAATTACCCATGGCATGAAATGCCAGATGATGGAGGCTGGAAATATGGAAGTAATCTTGATTATATGAAGGAGATCTCAAGTTACTGGGTTAAAGATTTTGACTGGAGAAAACACGAGGCAGAAATAAATACATTTTCAAATTTTACAACTATTATAGATGACATTGAAATACATTTTATTCATGAAAAGGGTAGTGGATCTAACCCAATACCTTTACTTCTTATGCATGGATGGCCTGGATCAGTTGTAGAATTTTTACATATAATTGAAAAACTTGCACACCCGGAAAAATTTGGTGGAAAAGTTGAAGATGCATTTGATGTTATTGTTCCTTCTTTACCTGGTTTTGGATTTTCAGGTAGACCATCTAAGCCGATTGGTCCGAGAAAAATGGCAGCTATCTTAAATAAATTAATGATAGAGAACCTTGAATATAAAAATTATTTAGCACAAGGTGGAGATTGGGGGGCAACTATTGCTAACTGGATTGGTTATGATCATTCAAAGTCATGTAAGGCAATTCATATTAATTGTTTAACTATGCGTCATGCTGATGGTCCACAATCAAAACAAGAAGAAGAATGGCAAAAAAGGTTTGATAAAGATCAAATAATGCAGGATGGCTATAGAACTCAACAAGCAACAAAACCACAAACATTGAGTTATGGTATGATGGATAGTCCAGTTGGTATTGCGGCATGGATTATTGAGAAGATGTATTCTTGGTCTGATTTAAAAAATGGTGATATTGAAAGTGCTTATTCAAAGGATACTTTGTTGGCAAATATTATGGTTTATATAGTTACAAAAACTTTTAATACAGCTTCTTGGATTTATTATGGAAGAAGAGAAGAGGGTGGACGTTTTTTTCCTAAAGACTTTAAAAAAATAGAAATACCAACCGCTGCTGCAATTTTTCCAGCCGAGATGTCTGAATGGCCTCCAAAATCTTATGTTGATAGAATATTTAATATTACGCAATGGAGCGAGATGCCAAGTGGTGGACATTTCGCAGCAATGGAAGAACCAGAGTTGCTAGTTAAAGATATTGTAAAATTTGCTAAAACTATTCGTTAATTAAATATTTTTTCTTGGATCTTTTAGGGATTTAATTTTTTTAACCATACCTGTTAATTTTGCAGTAATAAAAACCACATATACAAAAATAAATCCTAAAGCCATAGTTGATAGAACAGTATATATAGCTGTTAGGTTTTCTAGTTTAAACCAACTTTCAACACCTGGGTTTGAGTAATATAGAAAATTCCAAAAAATAAAAAAAACTATTTCGTATATTATAATAATCTTAAATACAGGACGCATATGAGAAGTATACTATAGTAGTTTTATTTCATTAAACTATTTAAATCTTCCAAGACATTCTTGGTAATTTTAATCTCTTTTTTAAGGTTATTCTTATATCTGCTGAATTTACTTTGCCCTGGATAAAGAATTTCTTTAACACCTTTAATTTTAGGTAGTTTTTTTATTGTTTTGATATTGTCCTTTATTCTTTTTTTAAAAGCATTTCCCACAAATAGATTGGGCTTTAGTACAAAGAATAAATGACCAATATTTTGTGGACCACTAAAATCTGTAAATGGATCTTTAACTCTACCTGCATGATTACCACCAGTTAATACACCACTTAAAATGTCAACCATCCACGCCAGTCCTGAACCTCTAAATCCAGCAATAGGTAATTGAACGCCTTCTAATGCCTTTTTAGGATCTGTTGTTGGTTTGCCAAATTTATCTAAAGCAACACCTTCAGGAATTTTTCCACCCTCTCTTGCGGCAACTCTAATTTTCCCTCTATTAATCATTGATATTGAAGTATCTAAAATAAAAGGAACCTTTGATCCTGTGGGTGTTCCAAAACAGATTGGATTTGTTCCAAATAAACTTTTTAAAGCACCATGAGGTGCTACAGCTGGAGGAGCATTAGTAAATACCATCACCATTAAACCTTTTTTAACAGCTTGCTCAGCATAATAACCAGACAAACCATAATGACCGCTATTCTTAACAGCGACTAAACCAATACCAGTTTTTTTAGCATTATTTATGGCAGTTTTAATAGCAGTATCTGCTGCAACAAATCCAATACTGTTGTTGCCATCAACGTGAGCAATAGATTGAGATATCTTTTTAACTTTTATTTTAGGCTTTGGATTAATTATCTTTTTTGATATTCGATCACAATACATTTTCAGTCTAGATAAACCATGTGAAGGAGCACCGACTAACTCAGCATTTATTAATGCATTTGCAGAAATCAATGAATGTGTATTACTAAGTTTGTATTTAATGAAAATTTTTACAATTAATTTTTTTAATTTTATGGAGTTCATATTATGTAAACTATTATATCAAAATATTGTCTTTCCTCCAGTTAAATGATTTAAAGATATTGTTATCCAATAAAATAATCATCAAAAATTTAAAATAATAATTTATTATTTTTAAAAAAGTAGTATATTTTAACAATGATAGATTTTGTTAAGTTTTCAAAAAAAAATAGAATTTATAATTTTTTAGTAAAAAATATTTTAAAAATAGACATACATCTACTTTCTAAAAATTTTTATCATAAAGAAAACCTTGATCTAAAGTTTAATGAAGACCACCTTTATGAATACAAAAAAAAAATATAGAAAATAAATGGACCAATCGTCCAGATATCACAATAAACTATCAATCAGAGCATAATTTAAATAAACATAAAATCTTTCGCGAACAAGTAAGAGAGCTAGAAAATTATTTAAACACTAAAGTCAAACCTAAAATTTTAGATATAGGAACCTTTGGTAATTTTAGAATAAAAAGTATGTGGTTTAGTATTCAAAAAAAAAATGAAATTCATCCACCACACAATCACCCTAAGTCAGTTTTATCTGGTGTCTATTACATTAAAATAGATAAAAATTCTGGTGGTGCAATAAATATAGATTCAAAGAGTGAAAAAATTAAATATTTGCCTGATAAAAATGATTTACTGATATTTGATTCAAGCACTTATCACTCTGTTGATGTCTACAATGGAAAAAATGATAGAATTTCTGTTGCATGGGATGCAATCTACTCTTTTTAATTTTGCTAATTATAAAAAATTTTTAGAAATTCTTTTTTTCTTATATATCTTATGAAAGACTTTTAGCCTTTTCCATGCCATGGAATTGTTTTGTCAATTATTTTTCTTAAAGCAATGTCAAATAATAAACCTAGCATTCCCATTACAAAAATAGTGATCCAGATAACCTCATATTGAAAGTATTTCTTAGCAACATTTTCAACAAATCCAATACCTGTAGTGCCTGCTAAAAATTCTGCTGCAACTAAAGTTCCCCAACACATTCCGACAGCAACTCTAACACCTGTTAAGATTTCAGGTAATGAGTTTGGAAAAATTACGTATCTTAATATTTGCCATTTCGAAGCACCAAGCGAGTGTGAAGCATGAATTTTCGATAATTGAGTACCAGATGCTCCTGCTCTTGCTGAAATAATCATAATTGAGAATGAAACCATAAACAGCAAGAATACTTTTCCAACATTATCAATTCCAAATACAGTAATTACCAATGGGGCCCAAGCTAATGGTGGTACAGGCCTATATAATTCAATTAATGGATCAAAAAATCCTTTAGCAAATCTATTTAAACCCATAAACAAACCAAGAGGCACACCAAATATTATTCCAAGAATTAAACCTAAAAATACTCTTAAAAAGAATCCCAAATATGCCCCATTGGGACAGGTATTTTGAATAATTTAAATTCTCCTGTAACAACATTTAAAACTTTACTTTTGAAGTTTGGTTTGACAGTTCCATCAGCACTATGGACAGGGTAATTGCCTGGTATAATATCAGCAATCCAATCAGGTAGAATAAAGCCAACAATTTTACTAACATCCATCATCTCATACCAAATCAATGGAATATTTTTAAATCCAACACTTGGTTTTAATAAAAGTGTAAATTTATTTAAAGTATCAGATGGCTTAGGTAGCCATCTACCAGATCCCTGTTCTGAACAATTAGGCCCACTTGAAATAATTGTTCCTGAAGGAAATAAAAAAATATCAACTAATCTTAAAGTTCCTTGTTCTTTTTTTTGAACTTCATCAAACTCAATAATTGATTGCTGCATACCATTAAGAGTTTCAGGAGGGAATATACTTCCATACTCAATTCTTCTTGCAATTTTAAGTACATCTTTTGCTAATATTGATGCCACCTCGTGTGTATCATCTAGCTCTGATCTATATTTTTTAATTCCATCTTTGATTTCTTTCATTAAAGCTTTGTATTGTGAGTTATGATTTCTTAATTTGAAAAAATCATCACTAATTAAAGCTAATTCTTTTGCTGCAGCATCAAATTTTAATCCTTTTTTAGTTTCGGGAATAGTTGGAATTTCTATTGTATTTTCTACAGCTGTTCCTGAAGACCCCCATCCACCTTGTGTTTTTAAAGCTTCAATTCTTGCATTTTCTTCTTCAATACTTTTTATTGGTGGATAACTTATCTTTTGAAAATCTTCTGTTAACCAAGCTATTCTATTAGTTAGTTCACTGATCTTAATTTTTGTCTCATTTTCAAGAAGATCTTCATTAGTTAACAATGGAATTGTTCTTTTAGTTTTTTGAATAAAAACTAGAAGCCTATCTTTATCTTGATTTCGAATTACAGATGAATTTCTGATTTCATTAGCTAATTTTTCGATGTTTTTATTTTCACCTTTAATGATTGAAGTACTTTTAAATTCCCTTTCATTTATTGGAAATAAATATTTTAATGAAAGCATTGAGTCGTTAACCTTTGCTACTTGACAGAGTTCATTAGCAGATTGAGGATAAAAAGATTTTGCCAGATCCCAAGAATAATAAAGCCAAGTCAATAATAAAAAGCTACTACCAACAATTATCCAGTGAGTTCCACCTTTAGCTCTTTCAGGATTTCCAAAAACAGCATCTAATTTTTCTGTTTTAGCCAGTTTTCTTCCATAAAGAATAGATCCAATGACAGCAAAGATTATTACAAATGTTGTAATCCCAGTAATCATATTAAATATCTTTACCCATAATTTCTTCTTCCATGTTCCAAATCATAGTTAGAATTTCTTCTCTTTTACTTCCAAAATCTTTAGTCTTTTTAATTTCTCTTAAGTCACCATCTATCCCCATTAAAGCAAAGGGAAGGTTATACTCTTTGTGTATACGGCCAGGTCTTGGTGCCATTACGTATAATCTTTCACCAAGTAATAATGCTTCTTCTACTGAGTGAGTAATTAAAATAATTGTTTTTCCTGTTTCTTTCCAAATTTTTAAAACTAAAGACTGCATCTTTTCTCTTGTTAATGCATCAAGAGCTCCCAAAGGTTCATCCATTAAAATTAGATCAGGGTCATTAATTAAACATCTTGCAAGAGCTACTCTTTGCTGCATACCACCAGACAATTGATATGTAGGTGTATCTCCAAAACCTTGTAAACCAACAATATCTAACCACTCATCAACTTTTTTTGAAGTTTTTTCTGGGTCTTCTTTTTTCATTCTTAAGCCAAAGTTTACATTCTCTGCAACTGTTAACCATTCAAATAAAGCCCCTTGTTGAAAAACCATTCCTCTTTCAACACCAGGACCATTAATTTCATTTCCGTTAAGAGTAATCACCCCAGAAGTTGGCCTAAGAAAACCAGCGGTAATATTTAATAAAGTAGTTTTTCCACAGCCAGAAGGACCAAGGACAGTTAAAAGTTCACCTTTTTTAAGTGTGAAATTTACATCTTTTAAAGCATGAACAGTTTCTCCTTTAGGAGTTTTAAAGATCATATTTAAATTTTGAGAAATTAAATCACTCATAGAAAAAATTTATATTAGAATTTTTTTTAAAAAAATAGGCACCAATTTATTAAACTGGCGCCTATTTAATTTTATTCTACTCTCTAAATTATAGAGGTAAAAAGCTTGTATCAACTGCTCCGTTAGGAGTACCCATTGCATTAAGGAATCCACTTAGATTTCCTGAAGTCATAGATTTTTCAGTTTCTGCAGGAGTTAGGAATTTAAATCCATCCATTTGTCCTTTAGTATCACCAAGTGACATTTCTGCATCTTTTGCAATCATATTCATGTCTGATTTACCAGCTCTATATCTTGCATTTGCTTCATGAGATACTTCGATGAAAGTTCTAACCATACCTGGGTTTTCTTTCATGAATTTATCTGTAACAGAAGTAATATCAATTCCTAAGATACCAGCAGCTCTTGCTTCATCAACAGTTATCAATCTACCACCTACAGTTAGTGCAGTTTTGATTGAGTTACCACCAAATAGACAAGCCATAACAACGTCACCACTAACTAATGCAGCAGCACCTTCTTCAGGGTCCATTTGAATAACAGTCATTTTGCTTTTATCAGCACCAACAACTTTCATACTTTCATCAAAAACATACTCAGCCATAGTTCCTAGAGGAACTGCAACTTTTTTGCCTTCTAACTCAGAAGCGTTAGCTTTGGTAATACCAGAAGCTTTAGATGTAACACAAGTTGTTCCACCCATTCCGTATTCCATAGCGATATCAACAAGTTTTAAAGGAGCTTTAGATTTTACAGCATTGATAAATGGTACCAAACCTTGCGAGTAAGAAATATCAATATCACCTGCTAACATAGCATCAGTCATAGCTCCACCATTAGCGAAGTTAGTCCATTTTACTGGAACACCGAACGCTTTATCAAAAGTCTTTTTTACTTTGTCTTCTTGGTTAGGTGTTGCCCATTCTAAAAAGAATGCAATTCTAACTTCTTTAGCAGCTGCATTTGCAACTGATATAGATAAGTTAAGTGCAACAACAGTACCTAGAATAAAACTAATTATTTTTTTCATTATTATTCCCTCTGTTATTAATTTAATTAAATTATTGATATTTAAATTCAATTTGAGCGTGATGTAAAACAAAATATATTACATATTTACATGGCTAATAATTAAAAGTTTCAATTGTAAGTTGTAATATATTCTTTGATTAGAACAGGGTAAAAATAACTCTATTAATATAGATTGCTATACCGTAGTTTATTTTCACTATGTTTAATTAATTAAAAGGAGATTTGTTACATGTTTATTAAAAAAATTTACAAGACACTACTCACAGGGTTTGCAATTGCTTTGTTTACTCAAGCAGCCTTTGCTGAGACAACTCTTAAGCTTGGGACTACTGGTAGATTGGGTATGCCAATCGGTGACGCTATAGATCAAGCATTGATGCCGGCTTTGGCAAAAGCCTCTGGTGGCAAGATGAAAATCGAACCATTTTATCAAAAAAGTTTATGTGCTGAACAAAAATGTGGTGAACAAGCCAATCAAGGACTTATATCTCTTTGGACTAGTTCTACGGCAAACTATGGTAATTTCGGATCAGAGTTAGCAATTTTTGATTTGCCTTTCATTTTCAAATCACTTGAAGATGCAAAAAGAATATCAAATGAATGGCTTGCAGAAAGACAGTGCAAACTAGCACTTGAGAATTCAGGCCATATATGTCTTTCTGTATATTCAAGCGGTGGATTCAGACAGCTTGGAAATGCAACTAAACCAGTTCACGTTCCTAATGATATGAAAGGTCTAAAGTGGCGTACTACTAAGAGTCCAATTGAGTTCATGCTAGTTAAAAATTGGGGTGCAACTCCAACACCTTATGATTGGAGTCAGTTATACTCAGGCCTACAGTCGGGTGTAGTTGAAGGTCAGTATGTTGCTAGTCCTTGGCAACATGTAGCAAAACTTCATGAAGTTGCAAAATACTTCACTGAGATTGGGGGCATGTGGTCTGGAAATATTTTAGCAATGGATGCAAAGCAGTATAATGCTCTAACTTCTCAAGAGAAGAAATGGTTACACAAAGCTGCTGATGCGTATGGAGAAAAAGTAAACCAGTTAGATAACGCTTGGATTAAAAATGGAGAAGATGCAATTAAAGCATCTGTAAAAGAATGGTATGTTCCATCTGATGCGGAAATGTCTAAATGGAGAGCAGGTGCAATCGGTGCTTGGGTAAAAGCCAAGGGTACTTTTGAACCAGAGGTAGCTAAAAGAGTACTTCTAGAACAAGGAATGGATGGATTTGTAGCTCAGTTAGAGAAAGCTGGGGCTCTTTAAATCGTTCATCGAAAAATTGTGTAAAGATCATTTAGCTAAATTTTTAGAACTAGATGATCTTTACCTAAAACTAATCATAACATTTAATTAACTATGGAAAGTATCATTCTACTTGGAATACTCCTCTTTCTAATCCTATTAGGTGCTCCCATTGGCTTTATATTAATACTGATACCATTTGTTTATATTCTATTTACCGACGCTGTACCCCTTATTTTAATTCCTAGTCAAATGTTTAATGCTATTGATTCAGTTCCATTAACTGCAATTGCGTTCTTTATGTTGACAGGTGAGTTAATGACAAGTGCCACGATTACTGACAGGTTAGTAGCCTTGAGTAAATCATTAATTGGACGTTTACGAGGGGGGTTGGCCCAAGTTAATGTTCTTGTGAGTATGTTTTTTGCAGGGATGAATGGTTCAGTGGTAGCAGATACAGCTACAGTGGGAGCATTAGTATTACCAGCTATGAAAAAAGCTGGCTATCCTCCTGCGTTTTCGGCTGCGGTTACAGGCGTAAGCTCCACCATAGGAGGCATAATTCCTCCCAGTATCATGATGATTGTACTTGCTAACTCGACTGAGCTTTCGATTGCATCACTATTTGCAGCTGGGATTATTCCAGGCGTGTTGATAGGTGTTGTTATCATGATAATTAATCATTACTTTGCAATCAAATATAACTTCGAGCGCAGTGATGAACCATTTTCGATACGTCGAGCTGGTAAAGAATTATATCGATCCTCGTTCGCCCTTTTGATACCTGTGGTTTTAGTGGGTTCAGTAATGGGTGGTGTGGCATCGGTTGTTGAGGCTGGAGCTATCACAGCAATGGTTGCGTTATTTACAGGTGTATTTGTTTATCGAACTATTAAATGGAAAGATTGCACCGGTGCGTTTCGTCGGGCATTCCGTAATTCGGCAATGGTTTTTATTATCATAGCTGCGTCGGGACCCTTTAGTTGGTTACTTACCTCTCTAGGTGCAATCGGTGAACTTGAAAAATGGCTTCTAAGCCTTACGGGATCCCCCATTATTTTTATTTTAGCCTTGATTCTATTCATTTTTCTTCTTGGAACGGTAATGGACTCCGCGGTAAACATTATCATAGTTGGCCCAGTACTAGTTAATGTTATGGCTCAAGCTGGCTTTCCTGAAATACAAGCGGCTATCGTTGTAATAGTTGGCTTCTTAATAGGATCAGTAACACCACCTGTTGGCGTCGCGTTCTTTACCGCTGCAACAATAGCACAAGTACGTCTAGAAAAGGTTGCTGTAGCGTTAATTCCTTATCTGGTTGGATTGTTTTTACTTTTATTTTTTATCCTCGTTATTCCAGAGTTGACCATGTTTCTTCCAAACCTATTGAGTAATTAGCGATATGTTAAAATTTTTTAACAACATTGACCGTTTTATCCATCGTGCATTGGAAGCTATGTGCTCACTCCTTTTGGCTGCGATGGTTGGTTTTACCCTTTATAACGTAATCATGCGATACGTTTTTAATAACCCTCCTGTTTGGGGTGATCTGCTAACAGTATTAAGTAACATTTGGTTGATGTTTATAGCGCTTTCTCTGACAGCCAGAGATAATGAACACATAGCTTTAAATTTAATTTATGAAAAATTACCAAATAGACTGTCGCTATATATACGTCAGTTCTGGAAACTTATGATTATGGCAATTGGTATAGTCCTGATGATTTATGGATTTGAACTTGTAGAGGGTATGCGTGGAAAGTATTGGGAGATGTGGTATTTTGAAATTAGTTTCCAAGGTATTGAGTTCAAAGAGAATTATATGCCAAAGAAATACGCAGTTGCAATCTTGCCGTTAGCTGGATTTTTGACGACTATTGGTGCTGCTATTAGCTTTGTAAAAAAGGTCTAATTCTTTAAAATGTGCCTGCAAAACTTGTGCTCTGCATAGTAAAATCAATTTGTTTTAAAGAACTATTTAGTCTATGAATTGAAATATAACTAAATTAAAAGAATCTTATGAGCTCAGAAAATAGAACTTCAGTACCTAATTCATTAAATGAACATTGGATGCCTTTTACATCTAATAAAGATTTTAAAGCAAACCCAAGATTAATCACAGAAGCTAAAGGTGTTTACTTAAAAACTCACCATGGGAAAACACAAATAGATGCGAGTTCAGGTTTGTTTTGTAATCCACTGGGTCATGGAAGAAGAGAAATTACTGAAGCTGTTACAAAGCAATTAGAAACATTGGATTATGCGCAGCCTTTTCAGCAAGGTTTTGGTGGTTCGTTTGAACTAGCTACAAAAATTTCAAAACATACACCAGGTGACTTAAATAAAATGTTTTTTACAATTTGTGGATCTACAGCAGTAGAGACAGCAATTAAAATTGCCGTTGCTTATCATAGAGCAAAAGGTCATGCAGAAAGATTTAGATTTGTTGGACGTGAACGTGGTTATCATGGAATGAATATTGGTTGTATTTCAGTTGGTGGAATGGTGAATAATATTAAAACGTTTGCAAGTGTTTTAATGCCAGGTGTCCAACACATTAGACATACACATTTACCAGAACACAAATTTGTAAGTGGTCAACCGGAGACTGGAGACTATTTAGCAAATGACTTAGAAACTATTTGTCAAAACTTTGGTGGTGAAAACATAGCTGCTTGTATTGTTGAGCCTATTGCTGGATCAACTGGAACATTGGTTCCACCAAAAGGATATTTACAAAAACTAAGAGAGATCTGTGACAAACATGGAATACTTTTAATTTTTGATGAAGTAATTACAGGATGGGGCAGAACAGGTTCTAAATTTGGTGCAGATGAATTTGGTGTAACTCCAGACATTATGACAATGGCCAAAGCTACAACTAACGGTGTTGTGCCTATGGGTGTTGTTGCTTGTAGTGATTATATTTATGATGCAGTAATGGATGCTTCACCAACAGGTGCAGTTGAATTGTTTCATGGTTATACTTACTCAGGAATTCCAGTTGCAGTAGCAGCTGCTCTTGCAGTACAAGAAATTTTTGAAAAAGATGATATTTTTAACAGAGCAAAAAATTTAGCTCCTTATTTCCAAAAAGGATTGTTTTCTCTTCAAGATCTAGAGTCTGTAGATAATATCAGAGGATATGGAATGATGGGTGGAATAGACATGAAGTTAAACACTAAACCAGGTAAAGCTGGATATGAATGTTTTAAAGCATGTTATGAAGCTGGTGTTAACTTTAAGGCTACAGGAGATTGTTTAATTATAGCTCCTCAATTCATCTGTGAAGAAAAACATATCGATGAAATTATTGAAAAGTTAAGAACTGGTATTACCAACTATCAAAAAAATCAAAAAAACTAAAAACTTTATTCAATTAAAGTATTTGCAAAAAGGGAAAGCAAGTTATGAAAATAGGCGTACCTAAAGAAATTAAACCACAAGAACATCGTATTGGATTAACCCCTGAGAGTGTTAAAACTTTAATATCAGAAGGTCATGAGGTTTTAGTTGAAAATAATGGTGGGTTTGAAGCAGGTTTTGAAAACGAACAATATACAAGTGTTGGTGCTAAAATCGTTGATAAAGCTGAAGATATTTTTAATGATGCAGATATTATTGTTAAGGTAAAAGAGCCTCAATCAGGTGAAGTTAAGATGATCAGAGAAAATCAGATTGTCTACACTTATCTTCATTTGGCAGCAGCTAAAGAATTAACTGAGGGACTAATTAAATCTAAAGGTGTTTGTATAGCTTATGAAACGGTTACAGATGATAATGGAAGATTACCATTACTTGCACCAATGAGTGCAGTTGCTGGACGTATGTCTGTTCAAGCAGGTGCACATTGCTTAGAAAAAAATCAAAATGGTAGAGGTCTTTTATTAGGAGGAGCTCCTGGAGTTGAAGGAGGAACGGTTGTTATTTTAGGTGGTGGTGTTGTTGGTGAAAATGCTGCAGTAATTGCAACTGGGATGAGAGCTAAAGTTCATATTGTTGATAAATCTGAAGCAAGATTGAAACAACTAGTTGAAATGTTTGGTGATAAAATTATTCCAGAACAAAGTGATAAAATTGATTTAAATAAATTAGTTGCAGAAGCTGATTTACTGATTGGGGGTGTTTTAATACCAGGCGCAGAAGCCCCAAAATTAATTACCAAACCAATGTTAAAATTGATGAAAAGAGGATCTGTAATAGTTGACGTTGCAATTGACCAAGGGGGTTGTGTTGAAACAAGTAAACCAACAACTCATGGAGACCCAACTTATATCATTGATGACGTCATTCATTATTGTGTAGCAAATATGCCAGGTGGAGTTCCAAGAACTTCAACTATCGCATTGAATAATGCAACACTTCCACATCTAGTTAAAATTGCAAATAATGGTTACGCTAAAGCATTAAGTGATGACAAACATTTGCTTGCAGGATTAAATGTTTGTAAAGGTCAAGTAACCTATAAAGCAGTTGCTGATGTTTTTGGACATGACTATGTTGATCCTCTAAAAACTCTGTAATATTTTTAAACCAATGTTGTCGGATAAAATTAAAGACTATTTAAACGAATATATTAGTCAGGAAGTTTACGTTCAAGTTGCTGTTGCTAAGGGTAAAAATAAAATTTCAACTAATGCGGCAATTAGCAAATATTTTGAAAGCAATCACTTTCAAGGTTTAGTGGAAGGTAAACCCTACAACACTTTTTTAGATGATCTCAAAGATAAGTGTTTAGGAAAATTAGCAAATTCTCCAATGAAAGATAGCAAAACAGATGATGAAATTATTGTTGAACTTCAAAGAAAGCTTAACACTTTAAAAATTGAAGAATTAAATGATACTTACTGGGAAGTTGAGACGGGTGAATATTTAAGCGGAGAAGATATTAAAGAGATTGAACTTGAAAGGGATACTTTGATTAAATTTTTAACCTCTAAAGATGAAGCACATGAAACTTTAAGTACTCTTTGCAAAAACTACGAAAAATTATGTAAAGAAAAATACCCAGAAGCTCCATTGCCTTTAGAAATTTTAAATAACTAAAAATTTAAATAAAACATTCCCAAAAATTTCTTTCGAGAATAGTTGATTTTTTAAAATTTCTTTTCAGTATATTTAATTTTTTACCCTTATTATTTTTCAAGAGAACATCTAAATAATCAATATTGTCTCTAGCTACTTGTTGGTATTCTTTTGATGAATACATTTTAATCCAAGAACTATATTTACTTTTTTTCCAGTTTTTAATTTTAGAAAGATTAAACCCAATCTCACCATAACCAATGATACATACTGATAGGCATGAGAAAATATCAAGATTATCTCCATTTTTACCCACACTGAGTACATGATCAGTATAAGAACTATTAGCTTTCTCTACTACAATGTTATTAAGAGATTTAAGGGGTATCTTCCATTTTTTACAATAATTGATGTGGAGTTTGATTTCATGATCAATGCCCTTAATAAAATTTACTGATCTATTAATTTCTTCAAAGTTATTAGACTTACAAACACTAAGAGCTAAAATTTTAAGAAATTGCTGTAAGAAAACATAATCTTGAACTAAATAATTTTTAAAATTTTTATCAGGCAGTTTGTTACTTACTAAATCAGATAAAAATTTATGATCAGTGTATTCAGACCATTCCTTCTTACAGCTACTCTTTAATTTATAAAAAAAGGTTTTTTTATTATTATAGATATTCACTATTCCTTAATTGAAGTTTTAATTTTAGAAAAGTTAAAGTTACCATTCTTTTTAAAAAGCATCACAGTAATCATTGGTGTAAATGTTGCTAAAATAAATGACCAAAATAATAGTGCTGTAGATATCCAGATAGGAAATGCTTCAGCTGGAAATAATCCACCAATTAAAATACTTTTATCAAAAGTTTGGTTAGGAAATAAAAGCAATCCAGATATCAGTCCAATTATAACTGAAATTAAAGAAAGTTTTTCATTAACATCACCCTTGAACATTCCATAAAAAATGGGAAATACTGCAGCACAACATAATAAATCAGCAAATAAAAACATAAATAAGACGCTGTAACCCTTAGATGCAATCAAAAAAACAATTACTGATAAACCGCATATTAAGTATTTAGAAAGTGTAAGATAACTATTCTTATTTTTTAAACTAATAAACTTATTTCCCTCAATAGTAATAGTGCTTGAAAGCGCATTAATAAGTGTATCCATACTACTAATCACTAAGGCTAAAACTAAAATTAATATTGAAATAGTTAACAAAGAATTAATTCCAGTAAATGGCTCTAATAAAAGAGCAAAGAATAAAGTACTAGGGTCGGCTGCCTTATCAACTGATACTGCAAGAATTCCAAAGAAACCTAAAACAAGCATAAATGGAATTACAATAAAGAAAGCAGACATAAATCCTTTTCTTAAATCATCTGAACTTTTTGCTGCAAATACTCTTTGCCAAACACCTTGATCAAATAAGTTGGTTGCAAAAACAGCAATGAAGAAAGTTAAGCCGGCAGTATAGCCATAAAAATATTTACCACTCATTAATGTACCAGCTTTTTCATTAATCAAATTCATAGAAAAAGTATTATTTCCAGAATTAAAAATATGGTTGATGGCAAATATTAATAAAATCATAATTATAATAAACTGAATTTTATCTGTAAAAATTGAAGCTCTAAGCCCCCCGTAAAGAGTGTAGGATAAAGTAGCTACAATTATCACAAGAGAAGTTTGCCAAAGAGGAAACCCCGACATTAAGTTAACAACTTTTGCAATCGCTGTAACTTCAGCTGCAAAATAAACAAACATATACATTATTGTTAATAATAAAACTAAACGAAACATTGCTTTACCAAATCTTATTAGAACAAATTGAGTAAGGGTATTACCACTTGGCATAATCCTTCTCATTCGCTGACCGATTGTAATAAAGGCTAAAAAGGGTAAAGCTTGGCCTAATCCATAACCAATTATAGCACCCAATCCACCCCATGTCGCAGCTTCTGATGGACCAATTAAAATCCACACACCAAAACATGACGCAACTAATGATGCAGTTAAAGATCTTTTACCAATTGATCTGTCTGCATTTAAATAAGAGTTAATTGAAATTTTACCTTTTGAATAAACTATTCCAATAGTAGCAAAAGCTAATGAAGTTAAAAGTAGAGTAATAATAGTCGTTGATTGATCTAGATATATTGTATTCATTTTTTCCCTTCGTTGTGATTATACAACAGGTTCTTTGGGTATATTCTCAGCTTTTTACAGCACCCCAGAAACTGATATTCTTAAAAAAAGAATATAAAAGTTAATTAAAGAAATAATTAAATTAAGTCAAATTTTAACATCAAGATATGATCATTAAGTAGTGATATAATGTACTAAATTATTGTGTTTGTTGAATTAACCTCATTAATAACTATATACACCTCAACAAATGTCTGAAATTCAAATATCCATTAACAACTTATCTAAAATTTATGATAATGGTTTTAAAGCCCTTGATAATGTTAGCCTTAAAGTAAAACAGGGTGAAATTATTGCGATGCTTGGGCCAAATGGTGCAGGAAAAACTAGTTTAATCAGTATTATTTGTGGAATTGTTAAACCCTCTTCAGGCACAGTTACAATTGACAATTTTGATATTATAAAAGATTATAGAGAGACAAGATCAAGAATAGGGCTTGTTCCTCAAGAGTTAAACTTAGAATCTTTTGAAACTATTTTTGATACCGTATCTTATTCAAGAGGACTTTACGGTAAATCTCCTAACCCAAAACACATAGAAAAAATTTTAAAAGATTTAAGCTTGTGGGATAAAAAAGATCAAAGATTAAGAGAACTGTCTGGTGGAATGAAGAGAAGAGTTTTAATTGCAAAAGCTTTATCTCATGAACCTAAAATACTATTCCTTGATGAACCAACAGCTGGAGTTGATGTTGAGCTTAGAAGAGATATGTGGATGGTTGTTGATGATCTTAGAAAAAAAGGGGTCACAATTATCTTAACCACTCATTATATTGAAGAAGCAGAAGCTATTGCTGACCGTGTAGCTGTTATAAATCAAGGTGAAATTATTATAGTTGAAGATAAAAAAGAATTAATTAAAAAAATGGGTCATAAGAAATTAACTATTGAATTACAAAAAAAAATTACAGAAATTCCAGAAAATTTACACAAGTATAATCTCGAAATAGGTGAAGAGCAGAAGTCTTTAATTTATACTTATAATGTTCAAGCTGAAAAAACTGGTATTACAGATTTATTGCAAGATTCAAAAGATACTGGCTTAAAGTTAAAAGATTTAAAAACAGAACAAAGTACTCTAGAGAAGATATTTGTTAATTTAGTAAAGGAAAATAATGAAATTTAACTATTATGGTTTTAAAGCTATTTACGTTCATGAGATGAATAGATTTATAAGAACCATAGGTCAATCTATTCTTTCACCAGTAATATCTACATCATTATATTTTGTGGTGTTTGGTTCTGTTATTGGAGGATATATTGAAAACATTGATGGTGTTAGTTATGGATCGTACATTGTACCAGGCTTATTAATGCTTACACTGCTTACTCAATCAATAAGTAATACTTCATTTGGAATATTTTTTCCAAAATTTAATGGAACTATTAATGAGATTTTAGCAGCACCTATTTCAACGCTTGAAACAGTTTTAGCTTTTGTTGGAGCGGGAGCTACCAAAACATTATTAGTTGGTGCTGTAATTTTTGTTACTGCTTCCTTTTTTGCTGATGTTACAGTTAAGTATCCAATGTTAATGATATTTTTATTATTTTTAGTTTCTTTTACTTTTGCTTTATTTGGATTTTTAATTGGAGTTGTTAGTAAAAACTTTGAACAAATGTCTATCATTCCATCATTAGTGATTACGCCTATGGTGTTTTTAGGAGGAAGTTTATATTCCCTTGATATGTTGCCACCATTTTGGCAAACAATTTCTTATTTTAATCCAGTAGTTTATTTAATTGATGGCTTAAGATTTTCTTTCTATGGTGTATCTGATTTTGATATTTGGATAAGCATAAGCTCAATGGTATTTTTTCTAATTGTTTGTGTAATCTTGGTCACAAAACTAGTTAAAAAAGGCTATAATATTAAAAGCTAGAAATTACAGTAATTAATAGTATTATTAGATTATAATCATGTTGTCTTATATATTACCCTTCATAGTTTTAATTGTTATCGTGGTGTTTATTCATGAATATGGGCATTATTATTTTGCAAAACGTTTTGGTGTAGGGGTTACTGATTTTTCAATAGGTTTTGGTAAAGAAATGTTTGGTTGGAATGATAAATCAGGCACTAGATGGAAAGTTTGTGTCATACCACTTGGGGGATATGTTAAGTTTTTTGGTGATAGAAACGTTTATAGCCAAGCTGATAATGATAAAATTATAAAAGAATATAGTAAAGAAGATCAAGATAAGCTATTTGTGTTAAAGCCTTTGTATCAAAGAGCCTTAATTGTATTTGGTGGCCCTTTAGCTAACTTTTTACTAGCAATTCTAATATTTTTTTCAGTTTATTCCTTTGCTGGAAAAGACTTTACACCAGCTGTAATTAATGAAGTTCAAAAAGATAGTCCTGCAATGGTAGCCGGTCTTAAGGATAATGATATTGTAGTCTCAATTGATGGTAATGAAGTTAAAAGTATTATGGAAGTTTCAAAATATATCATGATGTCTACTGATGAATTTATCAATTTTACAGTCAACAGATATGATCAAGATTTAACCTTTAGAGTAAAACCTAACATTGTTGAAGGGGAGGATAATCTTGGGAATAAAATCAGCAAACGTATGGTTGGTATTAAACTTGGAGCTTATAATAATGAAGTAAATCACATTAAACTTGGTCCAGCTAAAGCTCTGTTTTATGCGGTTAATGAAGTTTATTATGTGAGTGTTTCTTCTCTTAAATATATAGGAAGCATGATTACTGGTTCTGGTGATAGCTCACAATTAGGTGGTCCAATTCGAATTGCAAAAATCAGTGGGCAAGTTGCAGAATTTGGAATTTTACCATTTATAAGTCTTATGGCCTATATTTCTATTAGTTTAGGGTTGATAAATCTGTTCCCAATTCCAATGTTAGATGGTGGGCACTTAATGTTTTATGGAATTGAAAAGGTATTAGGGCGTCCTTTATCACAAAAAACTCAAGAAGGTTTTTTTCGAATCGGAATGTTTTTATTGCTATCATTGATGTTTTTTACAACGTTTAATGACATAAAAGACTTAGGTTTGTTCTAATTATTGAATATTTTCAAATATTAAATAATCCTTTAAAATCAACATTTATTTAATAATCCACTATATATTGGGGTTATTATTATAAGAAACACTAATAAAAAGCTTGATTTATGGGCTTTAATGTAAAATATAGTTAAAAAAACCAATAAAACCGGAGCTAAAAAAATGAACAAAAAACAATTAGTTGCACAACTTTCAGGTTCTTTAAACCTAAGTAAAGCTGATGCAGAGCGTACTTTCGATACGATTACAAACACTATTTTAGATGCTTTAAAAGGTGATGATACAGTAAAAATCGCTGGATTTGGTACTTACAAAGTAGCAAAAAGAAAAGCTAGAGTTGGAAGAAATCCTAGAACTGGAGAGCAAATTCAAATCGGTGCTTCTCAAAAAGTTAAGTTTTTACCAGCTAAGTCACTTAAAGAAATGTTCAACAAATAGTTGATTTTAAAATTAATTAACAGCCTTTTACAGAAATGTAATAAGGCTGTTAGTATATGCAAATACCACATAACTCTTTTTCCTCATAAACAATAGTCATAAGTTTAAGCCCCATTATACATAGAATCTAAAAAGGGAGGTCTTAATGACTAAATTAATAAAAATAATATCAACGTTTTCGCTGGGTCTAATTTTTCTTTTAGGTCTAACAAGTGTTGGTAGCGCGGAAACAACAGTTTCTGCTGAAGTTCAATATATTTTTAATACATTTTCATTTTTAGTATGCGGATTTCTAGTTATGTGGATGGCAGCAGGTTTTTGTATGCTTGAATCAGGATTAGTAACCACCAAAAGTGTTTCAACAATTGTTGCAAAAAATATTGGAAAATTTTCAATTGTTGCAATAATTTTTTATTTAGGTGGGTATAATTTAGCTTACGGAATACCAGAAGGTGGTTTTATTGGTTCGTTTACACCATGGACCTTAACTGATTCTCTTGAGCAAGGTTATTCTGGAAGTGCTGATTGGTTTTTTCAAATGTTATTCGTTGCAGCAACATGTTCTATTGTTTCAGGTGCTGTAGCTGAAAGAATAAAAATTTGGCCTTTCTTTATCTTCTCTGCAATCTTAGGTGGATTAATTTATCCAATTACTATGGGTTGGCAGTGGGGTGGTGGATGGTTAGCATCCCTGGGGTTTTCTGATTTTGCGGGCTCTACTTTAGTTCATGCTTGTGGTGGTGCAGCTGCACTAGCTGGTGTAATATTAGTAGGTGCTAGGAAAGGGAGATTTAGTCCAAAAGGTGATGTAAAAACTATGGAGCCTTTTGCGGCTTCTTCAATTCCATTAACCGCTCTTGGAACATTCATTTTATGGATGGGTTGGTACGGATTTAATGGTGGTTCACAATTAGCTTTAGGAACATTTGAAGATGCAAATGCAATGTCTAAAATATTTATGAATACTCACTTAGCAGGCGCAGCAGGTTGTGTTACAGCAGCTTTAGTTACAAGACTGATTGGTGGAAAAACTGATGTTGTAATGATGTTGAATGGTGCTCTTGCAGGTTTAGTTTCTATCACAGCAGAACCTTTAGCTCCAAGTCCAATGCTTGCAATTGGTATAGGTGCTGTTGGATCTGTGATTATGTATTTTGGAACTAGCTTATTAAACTCATTAAGATTAGATGATGTTGTTGGTGCTATTCCAGTGCATTTATTCGCAGGAGTTTGGGGAACTTTAGCTGTTATATTAAGTAATGCTGGTACAACTTTTACAACTCAATTAATTGGAGTGTTGTCAGTTACAATCTTTACATTTATCTTTTCATTCATTGTATTCTTTCTTTTGAAACAATTAATTGGTTTAAGAATAAGTGAGCAGGCTGAAAAACTGGGAACTGATGTCGCTGAGATAGGTGTTAGAGCTTACGCAATCAGAGACTAATAATACAATTAATTAGAAGAAAAAGGCCCCTTAATAGGGGCCTTTTTTATTCTTGAATATTTTTTAAGGTGCTTAGAACTTCTTTAGGATGATCTTTAACCTTAACATTGTCCCAAATTTTTATAATTCTACCCTTAGGATCTATTAAAAAAGTACTTCTAATAACACCCATAAATTCTCTACCCATAAACTTTTTTTTGCCCAAACTTTGTAACTTTTTACAATTTTAATCTCATCATCAGCTAAAAGATCAAATTTAATCTTGTATTTTCCTTTAAATTTATTGTAACTTTTCAAGTTATCTTTCGAAATACCAAACACATCACAATTAAGTTTTTTAAATTTAGTTAATAATTTATTAAAGTCATTAGTTTCAATGGTGCATCCAGGAGTGTCATCTTTTGGATAGAAATAAAGAATAACGTATTTACCTAGGGAATCTTTTAAGGAATAAGTGTTATTACCTGTAGAGTTAAGAGTAAATTCAGGTGCAATAGAATTTTCTTGAAGCGTTAGTTACCTTGTTTTTATAGTGATTTTTTTTTATAATTGTTTATTCTTATTTATATTATTATGATCATCAAATCATCACAAACTCTTGTCTCTGAAGCTTTAAAAGAAGTTAAAACTATTACTGCTGATGAAGCATTGAAACTATCTAATGAAGGTAAATGCAGTTTAATTGATATTAGGGAAAAAGGTGAATTAGACAAAATGGGAAGAGTTGAAAACTCTAATCATATACCAAGAGGCATGTTAGAATTTTGGTTAGATCCTGAAGGTCCTTATTTTAAAAGTGGTAAATTAGACATGAGTAAAGATATGGTTTTATTTTGTGCTGGCGGTTTAAGATCTGCTCTTGCAGCTAAAACATTAAAAGAAATGGGTTTTGAAAAAGTTTCACACATTAATGGTGGTTTTGCTGCGATAAGTCAAAGTGATTTTAAAATAATTTAAATTATTTACTTAATTCGTCTAAAGCGAATCCCAATCTATCTTGACCCCAAAAAATTTTATTATTAACTATAAATGTCGGAGCACCAAAAATTTCTTTATCACAGGCCTCTTTTGTTAGAACTTTTAGTGTATCTTTAATTTTTTGATCTTTAATACCTTCATAGAATTTATCTTTTCTGATTCCACATTTGTCTAAAAGACCAATTAGAATTTGCTCATTAGAAATATCCAAGTTATCTTTCCAGTAAGCATTAAACATATTATTTATATACAAATTTTTAATACCAGAACCAATATAAAGGTAACCACGCATAATATATAAAGAGTTCAATGGAAATTTTATATTCCACAAGAAATCTAATTTATTTTTTTTAGCAATTCGATCGCAGTCATTTATCATATGTTTTAATTTAGGTTTAATAAAAGCAGGTGCTGTTACTCCTTGTAGGTTATGAAGACCTCCCAATAAAATAGGCTTGTAATTTATTTTAATATTTTTTGGTAAGGATTGAATTTTTTTGTGAGCTAAATATGAGTACGGGCTTATAAAATCAAAATAAAAATCTATTTGTTTAGTCATATAAACTAATTCTCTTAGCGTAAAAAATTCTTATCACCCAATAAAGAGTTAAACCAATAGGTCCAATAAAATATGTTATTAAAAGTGGTAGAGAAATTAAAATTTTATTTATATCAAGTTTTTGTGAATCTTTAACAATCCATCCACCACAAAATAAATTCATTGCTAAAAAATGTGTCCAAAATAAAATTGTGAAAGCCTTATATGTAAATAAATTACTAACAGCACCTAAACCAAGGTAAAGTTCAAAATTTCCAATAAAATCATAACCTTCATTAAAAAATAAATGAAGTAAATAGCCATAAGCTAGACTTAAAATAAAAATTGGAAAAATAGAGGTTATAAAAACTTTACATATTTGTGATTGTGGAAAGATTATCAATACCAACCAAAAAGGTAAAACGCCAAGGTTTAACCACAGAAAAATCATCTCTACAGTAAAATATGTATAAATTTGCTCGATCATTTTTTAGTATATTATATTACAAGATAACATGATTCCCATAAGAAATAGAAAAAAAACACTAGAAGTTACAATGGAAGAAATGCGAAACTTCTCTTTTGCATATATTGAAAAATACGCACCCTCTAAACAGCAATTAAGAACATATTTATTGAAGAAATATCTTAAAGCAAATGTACCTAATGTTAAAAAACAAGATATTACTGATCTAATTGATATTGTTTTAGTAGATCTTGAAAAAAGTAAATTTATTAGTGATAAATTTTATTCTGAAAGTAAGACGCGTAGCTTAATCCAAAAAGGTAGTTCTATAAACAAGATTAGATACTATCTAATGGGAAAAGGAATTAACGATACTTACATTAAAGAAACACTGGAAAAGATTAAGGAAAATAATTCTGATCAAGATTTCTTCTCAGGAATTAAAATATGTAAGAAAAAAAGGATAGGACCTGCTAGGGCAGAAGATAATAGACCCTTGTTTTATAAAAAAGATATCTCACTGCTTGCAAGAAATGGATTTGATTTTGAAACCTCAAAAAGAATAATGGATATTGATCAATCGGAATACTCAAAAATTATTAAACTACTTTGATTTTTTTTTATCTTCTTTTGCTAACTGATTAACTACATTTCTTATATGGTTTTTAACAAAGACAAAAACTAAAAGACCAAATATTGATACAGAAACTATTATTATTAAAATTATTCTTAATTGTTCATCCATTAGAGTATATTTTTATTTTTTAAAATTAAACTTGGGTTTTTAAACTCAGGCTTACCGTATAAAATTTCAAGGCCATTAAAATCTGTTATTTTTCCACCAGCATGCTCTAATATAGCGTGTCCAGCAGCTATATCCCACTCACATGCCCTTGGCTCTGCTACATACATATCAAACTCTCCAGCTGCTATTACACAAAATTTCAATGAGCTCTTCATTTTTTGATGAGAGGTAATTTTGTATTTTTTATGGATTTCTAAAATTTCTGGTTTTAATTTGCTTGAATAACTTACTGCAATTAATTCATTATAATTTTTCTTTTTATCTATTAAGGATATTTCACAACCATCGATAAGCTCATAACTATTGGATATACCGTAAGAATAAAAAACTCTTTTTTTTGCTGGAGCTGTAATAATTCCTATTGCTGGCTTTTTATCTAGTATTAATGCAGCATTTAATGTGAATTCGTCTCTATTATTAATGTAATCTCTTGTTCCATCTATTGGGTCTATTAGCCAAAAATTTTTTAAATTCTCATCCTGTTTGTGATTAGCGCTTTCCTCTGAAACAATTACTATATTTGGAGTTATTTCTTGAATTTTTTTTGTTAAAATTTTATTAACTTCAATATCACCATTACTCACTGGTGTGTTATCTGATTTTATTTCTTTTATTAAACCAATTTTTCTTAAGTCTAAAGCTACCTGACTTGCTTTATTGAATGTATCTATTAGCGATAAAGTAATCTTTTTTGCCTCTTCAGTATTCATTTATAAATTTTTTCCAATCTAATTATTTCTGAGTTAATTACTTTTTTTCCAACATTCTCGAAATTAACTGTAACCTTGCCGTTAATTATTGACTGAACTTGCCCAATACCCCAGTCTTTATTGCCTGGATTAGTAACTTTGTCACCAGGCTCGTAATCTAAAATCATTTGATTTACTTATATCTGATATACTAATAAATATCATTAAATATGGCAAAATTGAATTCAATTGGAATAGCTAAAGACCCAAAAGATACTTTAGTTGTTGTTGCGATGTCTGGAGGTGTAGATTCTTCAACAGTTGCAGCTATGATGAAAAATGAAGGTTATAACGTCATTGGAATAACTTTAAAACTTTATAACGACAGTAAAGAAACAGCTTCTTCAAAGCAATGTTGTGCTGGTCAGGACATTTTGGATGCTAAAAGAGTGGCTGATAAATTAAAGATAGAACATAAAATTCTTTATTATCAAAGTAAATTTAAAGAAGGTGTTATTGATAACTTTATCGATAGTTATTTAAATGGTGAAACACCAATCCCATGTGTTCAATGCAATAAAACAGTTAAATTTACAGATTTATTTGAAGAGTCCAAAAAACTAAAAGCAGATGCATTAGTTACTGGTCACTATGTAAAAAGTATTACAGATTTAAATAATACAGACATGTACAGAGGAATTGATTTAAGTAGAGATCAAAGTTATTTTTTATTTAACACTACAAAAGACCAGTTAAATTTTTTAAGATTTCCATTAGGAAATCTTCTTAAGAATGAAACTAGAAATATTGCTAGACAACTTGATCTTAATGTTGCTGATAAACCTGACAGTCAAGATATTTGCTTTGTTCCAAATGGAGATTACGCGTCGGTTATAGAAAAGTTTAGACCCAATTCTTTTAGTAAGGGTAACATAAAAAGCATGAATGGCAAAGTTATAGGTGTTCATGATGGAATTATTAATTACACTATTGGTCAAAGAAAAGGGATAGGAATTTCAGATAAAAATCCATTATATGTAATAAAAATTATTGCAGATCGAAATGAAATCATAGTTGGTAACAAAGAACATCTTGCTAAAACTAAAATTAGCTTAAAAGATTTAAATATTATAACCACTGATCGAGACGACTTTAATAAAGAATTATTTGTAAAAGTAAGGTCTACAGGAAGATTGATTAAAGCAAAAGTTAATATAACTAACACATCAGCTAACGTAAATTTATTGGAGGAAGAACATGGTATTGCTCCTGGACAAGCTTGTGTTTTTTATTCAAAAAATAATTTAGGATATAAGGTTTTAGGTGGTGGTTGGATTACAAGTTAATTTTTTTTCCACATAAAATATGTTAATAAATAAAAAGTAATAACACCTAAAAAATAATCCCATTCAAGTGCATGTTTTAAAAATTTAAATGTATCACCAGGCCAACTAATTATAGGAACTGAAATTATTGCAGTAACTATTAATATTGAAACTAATATTAATTTTAATCTTAAAATTTTAACATTAATAAATTCAATCAACTTATCTCTAAAAGAGTAAAGTGCTGCAACTAGATAAGCTTGTGCTGCAACTTCAAAAAGAATAAAAATAAGCATTATTATCCTTCTAAATAATTTATAAATATTATTATCAATTTGTATTCCTAAAAATACTGAATGAACAGTTAGAGCAATTGCTGACCCCACACCAAAAAAAACAATTTTTTTTAAATGTTTATAATCTTTATTAAAAATGAGTATTATAGCTTTATTGTAATACCAATATCTTATTAGTAAATAGGAAGTTAAAAACATGGCTGGCTTAAAGATTAACCAACTTGGATAAGGTCTAGCAGCTCTACTAATAGAGAGCCCTCCATCGAGATAAGGCCACAAGGAATTATGGACTATGTCTTCTTGGTTTGGAAATAACTCATGGAATTGTGTAATTAATATTAAACAGGCGTTTATTGCTAAAAACGGAATTATAAACACCAAGATACTAATGGATCTCGCTTTTTGAATCTTATCCATTAAGAGAACTACTTTTTCTTATTTTTTCTTTTTGCTCTTCTTTTTTTAGAGCCCTGTTTTCTTCGACCTCTATGTTTTTTTGGGTAACCCATATTATCCTATATATAATTTTATTGACGTAATTCCAGGGATATAGCATTGTCCCATTAACTTATCAAATTTTTTATGACTAAATCATTCAAGACTTTTCTTAAACATACAGCAAAAGATTACCATAATCAGTCAGTTAACCCACCTGTAGTAAGGGCTTCGACTATTATCTTCAAATCCATGCAAGATATTAGAAAAATGCAGAATAAGAGCAAAAAAGATCCAACAGGTGGACATTTTGATTATGGAAGACAAGGGACCTCAACAACTCATGTTTTGTCAAGGATACTCAAAGAAATGGAAGAGTGTTATCATGTATTTCTAACACCAACGGGGTTTGGATCAGTTTTTTTATCTATTTTTAGTGTTGTACGACCTGGTGATGAGATTATCGTAGCAGATCCAACTTATTCACCTACGAGAATTTTAACTCAAAATTTTTTAAAAGAATTTAATATAAAATCCATTTTTTATGACCCACATGATTTGAAAACTTTAGAAAAAGCGATTACAAAAAAAACAAAATTAATTTTTGTTGAAAATCCTGGAAGCAATACATTTGATTTTCAAGATCTAGGAAAAATAGTATCAATTGCAAAAAAAAATAAGATTTTTTCAGCAATTGATAATACGTGGGGAACACCATATTTTTTAAAGCCTATTAAACTTGGGTTTGATATGTCCATTGTATCTGCTACGAAATATTATTCAGGCCACTCAGATGTTATGGGTGGAAGTCTTGCAGTAAATAAAAAAGTTTTTCAACAAGTTGATAAGACAAATAAAATAACTGGTTTAAGACTTGGTCCTGATGATGCATATTTAATTACAAGAGGACTTAGAACTTTAGATGTCAGATTAGATAAGCATGAAAAAAGTGCAAAAC